>JAQXAP010000131.1 GCA_029252865.1 Polaribacter sp. | reverse complement strand
TAATCCTCTTGAAGCAAAATACATAGCTTGCCTTCTAAACATTTTATGATTTCCATTATTCCAGCCTCCGCCATGAAAAAAAACAATAGCGTTATAAATTTTATTCTTATTAAATTTTTGTGGTTTATATACGTGTAAATTTAAGCGAACTGTATCTATTCTTTTGTATTCAATTTTTTTAGAATTTATTTTTACAATTTTGTTTTGTGCAGAAAAATGTAATGAACTTATTAAAATAAAAAAGACAATAACACAACTCTTTATGCTAGAATACATCATTTTTTTAACGCTTTTTTAATTACATAATATGCCGGTGTCGGTTTAAAATTAGCGTCATATATTGAATGGAATTCGCCTACTTTACCTTTTTTAATTCTTATACTTAAATCCCATAAATTAAGTGTAACTAATCCATTTTTTGCTTTATCCTTCAGAACTTTAATAAGTTTTTTATAAATTAAAGCTTGATTTTTATGTCCTTTTTTAAGTTCACTCGTGTCTTGTATAAAATAATCTAATTCTGTTACATGAAAACCTAATTTATGTTGATGAGCCCAATCAATTAAATTAGCCAATTTTTTTAATTCTTGATTTGGGTTTTCTGCTATTTCCTTTGTAGAATTAGCAAGTAGTATGTGCGCTTGCCAACCAATTGCATCTACCCTAAAACCTTTGGAACGAACATACAAGATTGTATTTTTAATTTTCTCCCACATTTGTGTTTGCATACCAGAATTCTGATTATAAACTAACTTAATATTAGGTGCTAATTTCGTTGCAATTTCAAAAGATTTTAAGATGTATAATGGATATCCATTTTCATCTAATCCCAACTTTAACCAAGGATTTTCCCATTTATTTGTTCCTTTTTTAGGCCCAAACCATTTTCCATTTGCTAAGACAGTTTCATTTACTACATCCATCCATTTTACTTGAGACACATCATTAAATCTCTTTGCAAAGGCGGTAATAAATTCAGTCATATTTGTATTTAATTCTTCGGCTGTCCTATGATCCTCTTTCGCCCATTTTGATGCTTGGGGACTTATAGGTCCGTGAAGCCTGACCATTAAATTATTTTTTTTTGAAAAGGCAATAAATTCATCAATTTGCTCCCATCTCCAAATATTTGGGCTTGGATGAATCCTAGATTGTTTTGCAGCATTTGCTGGTGTTAAATATTTAAAATCCTTTAAAAAAAGTGTTTCTTTTTTAGTATTTAATTCGTTATAATTTAATGTTGCTCCAACTAATAAATCATTAGAGTAATATTTTTTTTTACTTTCAATTTGTGCGCTTGTGTTGAGAACTGAAAATAAAAAAAGCATCAATAAAAATTGATAAAATAGTTTCATGAAATTAATTTTTATTATTTAATTCTTTTTGCTTTTTTCTTTCTAACTTATGAATTTCAGTAATTTCTTTTGTGCTAAATTTTTGATTTAGAATTTTTCTTGTTGCGTTAAAAGTAGCTTTGTAAATAACCCCTTTCTCCTCATTTGACAACCCCTTACCTCTTGTTTTTTCAGCATTAGACGCATACTTGTTATAAAGAGTTTCATTTAAAAAAGTTGCCTTACTATTAGATAAATTCATTTGTTTTGTGATAAATTCTGATACTTTGTTAGCTCTGTTTTGTGCATATTTATTTTTTCTCGGAATATTTCTTTTTATTTCTACCACTTTTTTAGTGGTAATCTGAGAATTAAAATAGCGAGCTGCTAAGGTTTGAAATGTAGTTTTTATCTTTTGATAATCTTTGTCATCAATCTTATTTTCAATTTCGTTAAAGTCTACTTTGTAATCGTACAATTCTTCACCATGAATATCTTCTTTATAAATTGACTCTGTACTTTTTTTATTTTTGATCCAAACAGTATATCTGTATTGTTTTGTTCTAAAACTATAGCCCATTTTAGGACCTCTTGGATACTGACTAACTGCAAAAAGTTTTGAAGTATTTTTTTCACCATTAATTTGAGTATTTAAACTTACTCCATCCAAATTTTTTGGTGTATTTATGCCAGCTATTTCTGTTAAAGTAGGAAATAAATCTACAAATTCTGTTGGAGTATCAACCTTAAATCCCTTATGAACTTTAGGGTTGTAAATAATCAAAGGAGAGCGAGTTGCTTGTTCAAAATTAGAATGTTTGTTCCATAAGCTATGATCTCCTAAATGCCATCCATGATCTCCCCAAAGCACAATTATTGTGTTTTTATGTAATCCTTTTTCTTTTAACTTAGTAACAACCTTTCCTATTTGAGCATCAATATAACTTGTTGCTGCATAATAGCCATGAATCAATTTTCTTTGAAAATCTTTATCTAACTCAAGTAATCCTTGGCTATTAGATCTGTATTTGAGCTCAGGAGATTTATAACTGCGCATTTCACCAGATTTATGATAAGCAATATCAACTGCGTTTTTAGATTTCTTTTGATAAGAAGCTAACTTAATTTTATTCTCATCATACATATCCCAATATTTTTTTGGAGCTACAAAAGGCAAGTGGGGACGTTTAAAACCAACCGCTAAAAAGAAAGGTTTAGAAACGTCCATATTTTCTAAAAGTTCAATACTTCTATTTGCTATTGCTCCATCTACATAGGCATCATCAGGCACATCAGCGTTTTCAAAAGGAGGTTTATAACGGCTTCGTACATATTCATTTGCATTTTTTTCACCTTTTCTTTTTGCCTCATTCATCAAAGCATACACTTTAGTTGTTATTTCTTTACTCTGATAAAATCCTAAAGCTGGTGATTTAAATCCTTTAGGATATTTAAAAGTACTTTCTTTGATATGAGGAATACTCCATGAGGGTTTGTCTTTGTCTTTATCTACACATCTTGGATCATAAATTTTACCTAACCCTATAGTTTGGTAACCATTATTTTTAAAATGTTCTGGTATTGTTAAAATATGTGGGTTTATATCCCTCATTTTTGTTTTTAAATCCCAAACCTTAGTATAATCTGGTCTTTTTCCAGTTAAAACACTCGCTCTTGACGGACCACAAATGGCTTGTTGCACATGGTTGTTTAGAAAAGTAGTTCCGTTTTTAGCTATTGCATCAATATTAGGTGTTATCGCAAAACTGTCTCCATAAACACCCATTGTTGGTTTTAAATCATCAACAGCTATAAATAAAATGTTCGGTTTTGTATAATTTTCATTCTGTTGAGAAAACAAAGTTTGAAAACCAACGATGCAAATAAGTGCGAAAAGTAAAATTCTCATTGTATTTTTATTTTTTAATTATTGTCGAGCATTGAATCAATTGATTACTCGCGAAACAACTTAATACAAAATTAAGTTTCAATATTTTTTGTTTCTGACGTTTTTGGGGATAATCCTATAAATTTTGATGCAAATTCAAAAGCCACTTTTGTAAAATTAAAGTTGTAAGTATTTTAACTTTTGGATTCATTCGTTGGAATCCGTAAGATATTTCCTAAAACTTTTGATGAAAAATAACCAGTTTAATTATTTGGGATGAAATTAGTGTCTTTAAATTTAGAACAATAAAGTTATAAGTTTAAGTTTAAGTTTATAAGGTATTTTTAAAATATAAAAAAAAGCGATTTTGAGAATCAATATTGCTTCAAGTTTATTATTGATTGACCCATTTTTAACACGTCTTTAATCCATTTTAAAATACTTTTGAGTATATATAAATACACCACTTAATTACATGTATAATCTAGGATTAGATATTGGTAGCTCTTCAATTAAAGCGGCTTTAGTAGAAATTTCTACAGGCAAAAGTTTAGGAGTTGTACAAGAACCAAAAGAAGAAATGGGCATGTTTGCTCAAAAAAATGGTTGGGCAGAACAAAAACCCAACGATTGGTGGCTGCATGTTTGTAATGCCATAAAGAATTTAAAGAAACATTATAACATAAGCAGAACCCAAATTGAAGGAATTGGTATTTCTTACCAAATGCATGGTTTAGTTTTGGTTGATAAAAACGGAAAAAACTTAAGAAAAAGTATTATTTGGTGTGATAGTAGAGCTGTAGAAATTGGTAACAAGGCTTTTGCAAACATTGGTAAAGAAAAATGTGCTGCACAACTATTAAATTCGCCTGCAAATTTCACTGCTTCAAAACTAAAATGGGTTAAAGAAAACGAACCTGACATATACAAACAAGCACATAAATTTATGTTGCCTGGAGATTATATTGCTTACAGGTTTTCAAACAAAATGAACACCACTATTTCTGGATTATCTGAAGGGATTTTTTGGGATTTTAAAAAAGATACAATTGCTGATTTTTTATTAGAAAATTATGGTATTGATAAAACACTTATACCAGAAATTGTAGACACATTTGGCGTGCAATCTTTAGTTGATGAAAAAGGAGAAAAAGAAAGCGGAATTGCTGCAGGAACTCCAATTTACTACAGGGCTGGAGATCAACCAAACAATGCTTTATCACTTAATGTTTTTAATCCTGGAGAGGTAGCTGCTACAGGCGGTACATCGGGTGTTGTTTATGCTGTTACAGATAGTTTATCTGCCAAAGAAAGTTCTAGAGTCAACAACTTTGCACACGTAAATTATCAAAAAGACTCTGCAACTAGAATTGGAAAACTTTTATGTATTAATGGTGCGGGAATTCAATATAGATGGCTGCTCAATAATTTAGCTGTAAACTCTTATGAAGAAATGAACAATTTAGCGTCAGAAATACCTGTTGGTTCGGATGGGGTTTGCTTAATTCCTTTTGGAAATGGTGCAGAGCGTATGCTAAATAATCAAGAAATAGGTACTAGAATTGTAAATCTAAACCTCAACAATCATCATAAAGGACATATGTGCAGAGCTGCTTTAGAAGGTATCGCTTTTTCATTTTTCTATGGAATGGAAATTTTAAAATCTGATGGCATAAATGCTAATGTTATAAGAGCTGGAAATGATAATTTATTTCGCTCGGAAATTTTTGCAAACACTGTAGCTACACTAATTCAGCAAGAAATAGAAATTTACAATACAACAGGCGCAATTGGTGCTGCTAGAGCAGCAAATCTTCACAAAGGCGATTTTGAATCTTTTGCAAAAACAATAATGGACAATGATCATGTTATGACGTTTATGCCTTTTAAAGACAAAACACCATATTTAATGGCATATAATAACTGGAAAAAAGAATTAGACTTGGTTTTAAATCATAAATAAAAATTAATTGGCTTACAGTCTGTAAACGCATAATACAACATGTCAAAAGTGAAATGCTAATGACAAAAAACTAAAAATAATGGCAAATAAGGAATATTTTAAGGGAATTAATAAAATTCAATTTGAAGGAAAAGAATCAGACAATCCTCTGGCATTTAAATATTACAATCCAGAACAAGTCGTTGCTGGAAAAAAAATGAAAGAATGGTTTAAATTCTCAATTGCCTATTGGCATTCTTTCTGCGGAAAAGGATCTGATCCTTTTGGCCCAGGAACTCAAAATTTTGAGTGGGATAAGGCTTCTAACCCAATTCAAGCTGCAAAAGATAAAGCAGATGCAGCTTTTGAATTTATTAATAAAATGGGGTTTGATTATTTCTGTTTTCATGATTTCGATTTGATACAAGAGGCATCAACTTTATCAGAATCTGAAGCGAGGTTAAGCACAATTACAGATTATATTAAAACAAAACAAGCAGAAAATAATGTGAAATTATTATGGGGAACAGCCAACTGTTTTTCAAATCCACGTTATATGAATGGTGCTTCTACAAATCCTGATTTTAATGTGGTTGCAAGGGCAGGCGCTCAAGTAAAGTTGGCATTAGATGCAACTATCAAATTAAATGGAGAAAACTATGTTTTTTGGGGGGGTCGAGAAGGTTATATGTCTCTATTAAACACAGATATGGGACGTGAATTAGATCACATGGCTCAATTTTTAACAATGGCAAGAGATTATGCAAGAGCACAAGGTTTTAAAGGTACTTTCTTTATAGAACCAAAACCTATGGAACCAATGAAACATCAATATGATTTCGATTCTGCAACAGCAATAGGTTTCTTAAGAGAATATGGTTTAGACAAAGATTTTAAGATGAATATCGAAGTAAACCACGCAACTCTTGCACAGCACACGATGCAACACGAATTAGCAGTTGCTGCAAAAGCTGGAATGTTAGGAAGCATAGATGCAAATAGAGGAGATTACCAAAATGGATGGGATACAGATCAATTTCCAAACAACATTCAAGAAACTACAGAAGCAATGTTAGTGTTTATAGAAGCTGGTGGTTTACAAGGTGGAGGTGTTAATTTTGATGCAAAAATCCGAAGAAACTCTACAGATATAGAAGATGTTTTTCACGCACATATTGGCGGTGCAGATACCTTTGCTAGAGCTTTAATTACGGCTGATAAAATAATGCAATCATCTTCTTATAATGCATTGAGAGAAAAAAGGTACAGTTCTTTTGATGCTGGAAAAGGGAAAGATTTTGAAGTAGGAAAATTAGAATTGTCTGATTTATACAAAATAGCTCAAGAAAATGGAGAGTTAACTCTACAAAGTGGTAAGCAAGAATTGTTTGAAAATATCATAAATCAGTATATATAATAATTTTTCAATTGATTAAATTTTTTAAAGGATGGGCTTAGAGGAGAAAAAGTAAGTAAACAAATATTAAAATATTTAAAAATAGTTTAAAAAAGAACGAATGAAATTTTTTATTGATACAGCAAATTTAGGTGATATTGAAGAGGCAGAAGCTTTAGGCATTTTAGATGGTGTAACAACAAACCCATCTTTAATGGCTAAAGAAGGTATTACTGGTGCAGAAAATATTTTAAATCATTATAAAAAAATCTGTGACATTGTTACAGGTGATGTTTCCGCGGAGGTTATAGCTACAGATTTTGATGGAATGGTTAAAGAAGGAGAAGCTTTAGCAAATTTACATCCTCAAATTGTAGTAAAATTACCAATGATTGCAGATGGTATAAAAGCGTGTAAATACTTTTCTGATAACGGTATTAAAACAAATATAACATTGATTTTTTCTGTCGGTCAGGCATTATTAGCCGCTAAAGCAGGTGCCACTTATGTCTCACCTTTTTTAGGAAGATTAGATGATATTTCTACAGATGGTTTGAATTTAATAAAAGACATAAGACAAATTTATGATAATTATGGTTTTGAATCTCAAATTTTATCTGCCTCTGTGAGACACACAATGCATGTTATTAATTGTGCCAAATTAGGTTCTGATGTTATGACTGGGCCTTTATCTTCAATTACAGGGTTATTAAAACATCCTTTAACAGATAGCGGTTTAGCTAAATTTTTAGAAGATTACAAAAAGGGAAATTAAAAAAGTTTAACATGGTTCATAAAAAATATATTGCGCTTTTTCTGCTTTTTACAACGTCCTTCTTCGGATGTCGAAATGCAGGAGATGAAAATATAATTGATGATGATACTATTGATAATTCAACATTAATTACTTTAAAAACCAAAACAATTAATATTACACAAATTATAGAGGGTGTTGCTCAAGAGCGTTCCGTAATTATGCAAACTCCAGTTAACGTTGATACAAGTAAAGACTATCCAGTAGTTTTAGCATTTCATGGAAGAGGTGGCACAAATACAAGTTGGGTGAATAAACTTAATAAATTTACAAATGCAGGCAACTTTATTGGGATTTACCCGCAGGGGTTTTTAAAGTCTTGGAATTTAGGTACAGAACCTTCAAAAGCAGATGATGTAGCTTTTGTAAACCTAATTGTAGGAGAGTTAAAAAAATATAACAATTTGAATTTCGATAAAATGTACGCAATTGGTACCTCTAATGGTTCAGGAATGGTTAACACACTTGCCATTCAAACAGATCATTTTAAAGCAATTGCACCAATTGTATCGCAATTAATGGAAAGCACACCTCTGTTACCAGACACAAATCCTATTTCTATTTATCAAATAAATGGAGCAGCAGATTCTACAATACCCATTAATGGTGGTCCAAAATTAGGTCACGTTTTTTTAGATGCCTTAGAAAGTGCTAAATTATGGGCAAATAAGTTTAATTGTAGCCAAACTCCAGAAATTCAAAATTTAGGAAATAATACACTTTACATTTACGAAGATTGTTCAAAAAATAAAGAAGTAAGATATCTAAGAATTGAGGAAGGTGCGCATAATTTGCATTGGGAAAACCCTAATTTATTTGACGATATTTGGACATTTTTTCAACGTTTTTAAAGTTTCAAAATGTGTAAATTAAAATTACTTTTGTCGAAAATTATGATAATAAACATGGATAATCAGCAAAGACTATTCTAAAAAAGAAGCTCACTATTCTTTTAGTTAAGGTCCTTCTAATTTAGAAGACTAACGAGAGATTTTTTAATTTACAGTATAAATAAATTTTATTTTTCTTGACTTGATACTGTTTTTGAAACAAGGATCTCTAGCTCTTTAAATTTAAAGCTGCCATTGCTTTTATATCCCTCTACAACAAAAGAAACTTCATGTAATTTACCTAATCGCATCCCTAAACTTTCCCAAGTATTAAAATGTTTAGTAATATCTATAAATCCTTTATTTCTTGTTTCTCTTCTAATGCTAAAATATTGTTTAAATGTAGCAGTACCTTTAATAGATGGTTTGTCTATTCTTGTTTTTTCGTACACATCGTATATACTACCATTTGCATTAAAAGTACCTTTTAAAATGGCATCCTTAGACTTCGAAGGTATCCAATTTCGCCAATCTTCAACAATATAATATTCAATTAAAGGATCAATTGTCCAGCCGTAAACAGATAAATAAGAATTTCCTTTACGCCCTTTAGCTGGATTATATTCACAATTAAAATTAGTTTTAAAAACACCTATTTCTTGATGTTTTTTTGTTTGAATATACGACAATCCACGACGTGCTAAATAATTTTCTACATCATTCCAATATCCACTAAAAGCAGCTCCTTTTTCAATAGTTATACAAGCTTTTCCTTGTGAATTTTGATTCCATAATTCGTACCTATAACCATCTTGATTTCCTATTATTTGATCAGACTTTTTATCAATACAAAATGTTTGAGCGACAAAAGAAGTACTCATTAAAATGAAAAATAGTAATAATCCGTTAATTTTGTAGATGCTATATATTTTCATAATTTATTTTTATGTTGAAAATTGAGAGTTACATAACTTTACGAATTCTTATTTAAGATAAGGATCCAAAGTAATTATTGTGCCATCTTTATTGTAAGTAATTTCTGCAATTTTTACAGATCTTAAATGGGTAACACCTTTCGATAAAGAAGAGTCGTGATAAAATAAGTAAGTTTTATCATCAACTTTACAAACAGAATGATGTGATGTCCAACCGACAACAGGATTTAAAATTCTTCCTTTATAGGTAAAGGGTCCATAAGGGCTGTCTCCAATTGCATAACAAATGTAGTGCGTATCACCCGTAGAATATGAAAAATAATATTTATCTTTTTCTTTATGCAACCAAGCTGCTTCAAAAAAACGACGATCATTATCACCGGCTAATAATAAGTTTCCTAGTTCATCAACAATTTCAATTCCCTTTGGTTTTTCTGCAAACTCCAATAAATCGTCTGTCATTTTTGCAACAATTGGCAACAAAGCAGGTTCATCATCATTTGGTAAAAAAGCAGTTGGACTTTCTGGTTGTTCAGGATTAAAAGTTCCAGTTCTCCAGCGTTGTAATTGCCCTCCCCAAAGACCTCCAAAATACATGTAATAGCTACCATCATCATCTTTAAAAACAGCAGGATCTATAGAAAAACTATCTTTAATTGCGTTTGGCTGAGGTGTAAAAGGTCCAACTGGCGATGAACTTGTGGCTACACCAATTCTAAAAATTCCCTCATAATCTTTTGCTGGAAAAAACAAATAATATGTTCCGTCTTTTTCATTGGCATCTGGCGCCCACATTTGCTGTTTCGCCCAAGCCACATCATCTACATGCAAAGCAACTCCATTATCTACAGCATCACTATCAATAGAATCCATAGAAATTACATGATAATCTTCCATTGCAAAATGACTCCCTAAATCATCAAAAGCTTCACCTGCATCTACATCATGAGACGGATAAATATAAATTTTACCATCAAATACATGTGCAGAAGGATCTGCCGTATAAATATGATTTACGATTGGTTTAGAAATTGCTCTTTTATTTAAATCATCAAAATTTATATGTTCTATACTTTCTTCTGGCATAACTTAATTATTTCTTCTTTCTTTTAATTCAGCTTCAATTTTTGTTTCCATTTTTTTATTAATTTCATAGAAAAACAACAAAACAACTCCTATTAAAAATGGAATTGCAGGAAATATACTTACCAACATTTTTGTTCCTTGTATGGCTAATTCTGTTTGACCATTATCACTATTTGGAACGTAACCATAAGATCCTAATATTTTGGCGACTAAAGAGCTACCAATAGTTAAACCCAATTTTAAACCTACCATCATTGCAGAGAAAATAATAGCTGTTGCTCTACGTTTATTTTTCCATTCAGAATAATCTGCAACATCTGCAATCATCGCCCAAAGAAGCGGAATTGTAATTCCATAAAAAAATCCGTGAAAAACTTGTGCTAAAAACATAAGAGATACAGATTCTGGAGAAAAGAAATAAAATGACACTATAAAAATTGTTGAGATAAATAAAAACACCCCAAAGACATTTCTTTTACCATATTTATCTGCTAATCTTTTTGACAATCCAATACCAATTATCATAAAGATAATTCCACAAGCATTAAACAATCCAAATCCTGCTGATACTGGATCATTTCCGAAGAAATTGATATCTATGTTAGACAAGAAATCTAAAATTGGACTTATAAAATTTGTTAGTGTAGCTTTGTCTACAAAATTCTCGAAATAATATACATAAGAACCACCTTTCATAGCTAATGTTACAAATGATAATGTTGTTAAAAGCAACATTATAACCCAAGGTTTGTTCTTTACTAAATCTAATAAATCTTCTTTCACACTCGATTTTTGGTCTGGTTTTGGAACAATTCTTTCTTTGGTCGTAAAGAAAGTAATTAGTAACATGATGGTTCCTATTACTGCTAACCAAGTCATTACAATTTCAATACCTACTGCTTTATCTCCATCACCTGCAGAAATTATAATTGGTAACATAAATACTTGCACAAAAAACTGAGCAAACATAACTGCTACAAAACGATAAGAAGAAATACTGTTTCTTTCTTTCATATCACCAGTAATTACGCCACTTAAAGCAGAATATGGTAAATTACTTGCAGCATATAATAACAGTAATAAAGTGTAGGTTATTACAGCATAAATAACTTTTCCTTGATAAGCAAAGTTTGGTGTACT
Source organism: Polaribacter sp. (assembly GCA_029252865.1). Lineage (GTDB taxonomy): Bacteria > Bacteroidota > Bacteroidia > Flavobacteriales > Flavobacteriaceae > Polaribacter. The sequence goes on along the minus strand of JAQXAP010000131.1, from coordinate 8,885 downwards.
AAAAGCTAAAACAGAGATGAATCCTAAGGGGACTGCTGTAAATAAAATCCAAGGTCTAAATTTACCCCATTTTGAATCTGTTCTGTCTGCAATTGCCCCAACAATTGGATTAAATCCGAAAGCAGCAACCGTACCAACAATAAACATAATTGCTGTTGCATCATTTGCGTCTAAACCATAAATATCTGTATAGAAATAGGCTAGGTATGTCATTAAAGTTTGAAAAACAAGATTTGCAGCAAGGTCTCCTAAACTGTATCCTATTTTTTCTTTAACAGATAATTTTTGTGAATTGATATTCATCTTATTTTTTATTGAAATGTATTTAAGTAATCTTATTTTTTTAAATCTAAAATGCTTTGATACGCCTGTTTTGGTTGATAATTTCTATCAAATAAAAGCGGATAATTTGTACGCTCTTTAATGGGCCAATCATTTAACCAAGAGGTTTTATCTGTAACACCCCAAAAAGTAATTCTGCTTATTTTATCCTCATGTTTTAAGAATAATTCAAAGATATCTTCATAGCGCTTTGCTTGTTTCTGGAGCATAGAATCTGGTAACCTTTCTGGATAAGGATTCATTTTTGGATCTCCTATAAATTTATCGAAGTTTTGCTCTACTGCTGCTCCAACAACTTCCCAAGGATTTGGCAAAACAGAAATATCTAATTCTGTAAACATTACTTTAACACCTAAACCTGCATACGCAATGATACTTTTTTCAATTTCGTTTATAGATGGTGTGTTTAATTGCCAATGAGCCTGTATGCCAACTGCATTAATTTTAGCATTCTCTTTCTGAAGATTTTCAATTAATCTAAGTGCACCCTCGCGTTTTTTAGGATTGCACAGATTATAATCATTATAAGCTAATTCTGCATTTGGATCTCCTTTTTCTGCCAATTTAAAAGCATCAATAATATAGTTTTCTCCGAGTGTTTTTAGAAAGATAGATTCTCTTAAAGTTCCATCTTCATTTAATGCTTCATTTACAACATCCCAAGTATCTATTTTTCCTTTATATCTTTTTACAATCGTATTTATATGATTGCTCACATAATTAGACATAATCGTTTTGTCGGTTACTTCGTTCATAAAATCTGCCAATTGCGAATGCCAAACTAGGGTGTGTCCTACAATATGCATATTATTATTAAGACCAAATTCTACGTATTTATCAGCTAGGTCAAACTCAAATTTATTAGGAGATGTTTGTAAAAACATCCATTTCATAGCGTTTTCTGGGGTAATTGTATTGTATTGATTTCTTACAATTGATAATGAGCGATTATCTTTTTCAAGAATTTGATTTTCGCTAATTGCAGCACCAATAAAAAAATTGTTTTTATAAGAATCGCTTAACGAAATTTGAGGTTCTTGTTGATTAGAATTATCATTTAATTTTCTTGAACACGAAGCGGAAACCATTAAAAGTGCAAAAATAAAAAGTGAAGTTTTAATTATTTTCATCATTAAAAATTGTCTTATAAAAACTACATTAGAAATCTATTTTTTAATTATAGCTCAAACAGTGTTTTGTTTTATAAAAATAGACTCAATTCAATCAAATCAATAGTAAAAAACGAGCAATAGCTGCTATTTTTGAGGATTGAAATTTAGCTTTTTATAAATTTTAATGAGTTTTGAGTTTTTGCTCCAAAAACTTTAAGTATATACAAACCTGGTTTTAATTGATGGATATCAATTTTATTAAAATGTAAATTTGTTTCTGTATTTTTAATTCTTATTTGTTCTTTTCCGAGAACATCAAAAATGGAAATGGAATTAGCTGATTCTACTCCTTTTATTGTTAAAATATTAGAAGCTGGATTTGGATATAATGTAATTTGATTTTCAAAACCCTTAAATTCATTGACAGATAATGGACTTACGTATTCAAGAGCTCCAACATCCGTAGTATTTAAATTTCTAGAGTAGTTTGCAAAATCATAAGCAGGTGTATACAAATATCCTGTTAGATCTCCGGGTAACCTTAGTATATTAGATTCAGAAATACCTGAATCTCTTGCAGGACTGGCAGCAGACAAATTAAAATCTAAATTATAAACATCTACAAACTCCGGGTTGGCTTCTATCATACTTGTTAAACCACCAGCGTTAGAATTACCATTAAAAAGAATATTATTTTTTCCTTTAATATTTTGTGTTGCACCAAAAACACGATAACAGTAATCTGTGGTATATCGTACCCAACTTATATTGTTGTACATTCTAACTTCTTTAGAATTGTTTACGGTAATTCCACCTGCAGCTTGTCTACCCTCAGTTAGCGGTGTTGCCCCGTTATTATAAATCGTATTATTCACTACAATTGCGTAATCAGACTTATGCACAACTAAACCATTTATTCCATTTCCATAAGCAATATTGTTGGCAAAATAAAAGTATCCTTGATATTGTCCATTAGGATTTTCGTCATTACCACCTGAACCTCTGTCGTTATTTCTTGTGATATAACAACCAGAACCATCTATAATCTTGGGATAATCTTGACATCCATAAGCAGAAGAATTTGAAGAACAATCGTAATTATGATTAAAATAATGAATTTTGTTTTCGTTATTAAAGACTTTGTTTTTTGTAATTCGCATTTTAACTTTAGCACCAGAATCTATAGATTTAGATTGTGCTAAAACAATTGCACTAGAGCCAGAGGAGGTATAAATAGTACAATTTGAAACTTCGTTATTTGTAATTGTAGCATAGTCAGAATTGTTTATCCTAATTCCAGATCCAGGACAATCGTACACTTTATTACTGTGTAAAATAATGTGATGACCTCCACTTGAAGCCCAAACAGTAATTCCTCTTCCTTTGTAATAATTATTCTGAATTAAACGATAACTGTTCGCTTCATTATAGGTTATTTGCTGATTTGGTCCTTGGATTTCGAAACCAGCAATTTCTAAAAATTTACCTGTTCCACATACAAAACCTCCTGAACCATCAAACTCTAACTTAGGTTTATGATTAGGGTAATTTTTAATAACTAAAGGTCCATTTAATGTACCTGCTTTATTAATATTTACAATTGGACCATTGTTTTTGTTACCATTTCCGAAACCATTATTTCTGTAAGTTCCATTCATTACGTATATAATATCACCCGGATTCCAAGCATTATCTATTGCATGATTTATAGTTTTAAAAGGACTGTTTATATTGTTTCCTGCGTTTGAATTAGAGCCATTTACACTCACATACCATTTGTTTACATTACCATTTTTCAGGACAAATTCATCAATAAGATAAACTCCTTTTTCTTTAAAATTGATTTTAATTTTCCCTGTTGATGATGTAATATTTGAGGTAAATGAAAAAGTAAAATACGTCCATTCATCTAAAACTGTATTGCCTACTTTAGAGACTATTTCTGTTGCATTATTCATTAAAGAAATAGAAAACTCATTATTTACAGTTCCTTTTAAATAAAAAGAAGTTGTATAAATTACACCAGAATTAAGAGAAAAATTTGTTGAATTCGTTAATGTAACATCATCAGCATTTGATGCTGTAACTTCTGTTTTTAAAGAAGTTGTTCCAAAATAAGATTCGCTTGTAATAGCCTCAAAATTTCCACTTCCATTCGTAGTAGTTATCCAAGAATTTAACGGACTAACATTGTCAAAACTTCCAATTCCAGATAATAAATCTTGAGCATGAAATGAATTAAGACACCACAAGAAAACAACAAAAAGATGTATATTTCTAATCATTTAAATAAATAAATTTTGGTTTAAAGTTTTATAACACAAAAAGACACTCAAATACATTGAGTGCCTCTATTTATCTTTTTCAATTACTTTTTAATAATTTTTTTGGTAGCTACTTTTGCATTCTCTTGGTAAACTTTTAAAATATAAATTCCTTTTGATAAGGTCGAAATATCTACTGTATTCGATTTTACATTTTGAACACTACTTTTTTGACCTAAAACATTAAATATTTCAACTTTTTCAATTTTTAAAGGAGATAAAATTTTAAAAGAATTAATTACAGGATTTGGATAAATAGAAATACCTAAATCTTCTTTCTGAATATCAACAGTACTTAACACTTCATCAACAAATAAAATTTGCTGAATTTGAATTGAAGCAGCAGAGGCAATTGCGCCATCTCCAGGGTTTTCAATTAATTGTAACCACCAGTTTTTTTGAACCCCTGTCCAGTTTGCAGCCAATTTTAAATCTAGTTTAATTGTTTGTGGATTTGGATCATTAGCATTCATTTCTTTTGAAACAAATTCACTTGACCCTGAAGGTGAAACAAAGCTTAATCTATTTTTTGGAGAATTATTAATTAATGTAATTTCTACCCCTTTAAAAGCATCAGCATCTACACTGTATATTCCTGATTGTTCAAATTTTGGATACTCACTTGCATCGGTAATTTCTAAATTAATTTCACCTGCAACTGGTTGTGATAATGTTACACCATTTGCACCAGAAAAACCTTCTGCATCTGCAGTATCATTAAAAGAAAAATCATTTCTAGGGCTTGATGGTATAGATTCTAAAAATTCAATTTTTTCAATAATTAAATCTCCTGCAGTACTTGCAATATTTAAACCTCCATTTGTAGCAGTTGTTAACACTATTGATAGATGATCCATATCTGAATCTGTATCATCATTGCTTGCTGCATTATAATTAACCCATTCTGGATTTGTTAAATTAAAATAATATGTTTCTGAAGCTGTAGAAGTAATAATATCTAAATTTGTATATCTAGCGTTTGCGCTACTTGCACTTGACGGATCTGTACCGGAATCTCCTTTAAAGTGTAAAGTTCTTAATCTTTTAACTTCAGATGAATTATTGATAACTGTAAAAGCAATTATTTTGTATTTGCTGGCATCAATATTAGCATTTGCCTGTTTTAATTTAGGAGTTTTATTTCCAGCATCCGTCCATGAAATTGCTAAACCGTCAGCAACAATTGTTGCTGCTTGTGCCCCTCCAGCTTTAACCCATCCTAATGGATCTTGAGCAGTTTTAAAGTCAAAAGTAACTTGAGAAAAAGCGTTAATAGTTAACACAAAAGTTAATAAAGTAATAACGTAGTTTTTTTTCATAATATTGGTAATTTTGGTTTAAAATATATTTAAATTACAATTTAATTAGTAAGACTAAAATAATTACAAAATTAAGATTTGAACTAAAAGAATTGGGTCAAAGACTATAAATTTTGAGGAAATATTGTGAGATTTTAAATACAAAACCCTTATAGTCAACAATCTATGTAAATAAACCCAATCAGTAAACTAAAAAAATATTGATTGGGCTTTTATAAAAATGGGGATTTTATTATTATTTTTGAAAAAGATCTTTGTTTACTTCTGCACGCTTGATTCTTAATTTCTCTTTGTATTTTGACACAATTTTAGCACTACTTTTCATTTTAGATAAATCTGTATTTTGTCTAATATCTGTATGATTATCATATAACATGTTGCCCAAATATTTACCGCCTTCAACAAATTCTGTATAAGAATAATCTTTGTCAATGACAGCTTCTCCTTGTTTATAACGAGTGTACACTTCAGTTTTAATTTCTTTTGTTGGGTCTAGTAAAACTGGTACTAAACTTTTACCTTGAAGATAAGTGGGTGCTTTTAAATTTGTCAATTCACATAAAGTAGGATAAACATCTACCAACTCTGTAAACGATTGTGTGGTTTTATTTTTAGCATAATCTGGAGAAGATATTATAAATGGAATTTTAACAGCTTCATGAAAAGTACTGTGTTTGCACCAAAAGCCATGTTCACCTAAAAAGTACCCATGATCACTCCACAACACAATTGTAGTATTTTCTCGTAAACCTAAATCATCTAAACCTTTAATTAACTCTCCAATTAAAGCATCCATATAAGTAACACTTGCGTAATAACCATGAATTAAATTACGTGCTAAATCATCATCTAATTTACCTTCTAAAGGCATATCTAAATAATTTTTTCTCATTTCTGCAGAGTTATGTTGCGCATGAATTGCAATTTTTTGAACATTTTTCGGATGATAACCATTATCTGCCAATTCAATTTCATCATGCTTATACATATCCCAATATTTTTTTGGCTGAATAAAAGGTAAATGCGGTGAAACATAACCAATCGCCATAAAAAAAGGTTTGTTTTGATCTTTTAATTCTCTCATTTTATTGATGGCATTTTTGGTAATTTTTCCATCATTATATGCATAATCATCTACATCTGGATATTCAAAAGCAGGTTGTTTTTTTCCATATTCACCTCTCTCCGCATTATTAATTCTTTCTATCGAAGCAGGATCTTGAAAATCGCTCTGAATTTGACCATTATCTTTTTCTGACCAATATTCCTGAAAATCGTCTTTATGATGATATATTTTACCATAAGAAATGGTTTCATAACCATTCTCTTGAAAAATTTGATTTAATGGTTTTGCGTTCGGAGTATCTTTTGATGCTCTTGAAGAAAAATCATTAAAACGAGTTTCACTTGGTCTAATTCCTGTCATAATACTAGCTCTACTTGCGCCACAAACAGCAATATTTGTATAAGCTTGATTAAATTGCAAACCTTCAAAAGCCAGTTTATCTATATTTGGAGTAATCATTTCAAGTTCTCCATAAGAATTAATTTTTGTTCTTAAATCATCAATAGAAATAAATAAAACATTATGTTTTCCATTTTTTTCTGATGTTTTTTCAGCATTTTTTTTTGTTTCATTTGTTTTACAACTAACAAGAGTAACTGCTAAAAAAAGTATAAAAATTAATATTTTTTTAAAACTATTCATATTTTAATTTGGATTTAATGAGGTTATTTCTGACGCCTTAAAACCAATTCTTATGGCTCTGGCAACAATTTTTTGATTTCTCTTTGTTTTAATTGGTTCATGATATAATTGCCAATTTCTTGTACCTATATTTTCACCTGTTTGATACCCTATTGATGCGCCTTCTGTTTTGCAGTCTAATTCTAACATTCCTCTTTTCTGTTGAAAAAAAAGTACGTTTTTAGTTACGGGCTGTCTCATTTCTGGCCAAAACATTTCTATTAAATCATGTTCTGGAATAAAGCCTTTGTCGCCAATTTCTAATTGCCAAGCTGCCAACGCTTTTCTATATTTTGATAAATGCTTTTCATATTTGGGATCACCTGCAAGATTATGTACTTCATAAGGATCATTTTCTAAGTCGTACAATTCCTCTCTTGGTTTGGTTTTCATAAACATATAAGCAGCATCACCTTTTAATTTTTTTTGACGATTTAACTCAATAAGTCTCGCATTCATTGTAATTTGTTCTCTATATTTATTTCTATAAATTAAAGGTAATTGAGGTAAAAAATTTTTAATGTATACAAATCGTCCATCCAAAACAGAGCGCTGCATATCCGTTGTTTCATCAAATCTATCTGCAGTTCCAAAAGCATATTTTCTAGGAGCTTGCTCAAAGTTTCCTGCAAATGCTTTTCCATCATAATGTTTTGGTGGTTTTATATTTAAGAGCGATAAAACTGTTGGCCCTAAATCCATCAAAGAGACAATTCTATTATCTACTTTCCCTGCCATTTTTTTATCAGGATAACGCACAATTAATGGAACATTCAAACCAGTATTGCCTACAGCTCTTTTTTGCCTTAAAAGGTTTCCTCCATGATCGCTCCAAAACATAATAATGGTATTTTCTAATAAATCGTCTTTTTTAAGTTGCTCTATGATAATTCCAACTTGACGATCCATTTCTTCTATATTAGAATATTTACGAGCTATATCTTGCCTTACTTCTGGTATATCTGCAAAATATGCAGGTACAATTATATCCTCTGGTTTTACTGTTAGTGGTTTGTCTTTCCTTTGCCAGATTCTAGATTCGTGTGTTACTAAAAAATTTCTAACATAAAAAAATGGTTTTCCTTTGGGAGCATTTCTGTAACTTACGTTGCTAGAAACTTCATCCCAAGCCGTAAAAGGTGCGTTAAATTGATAATCACACTTAAAATTATTAGCAGCATAATATCCTTTTTTTCGAAGAATTTCTGTAAAAGGTTTTACATAAGTTGGCGGTACAACTTCGTATTCTGGAATATTTCTTCCTGTTAAATCCTTTACACCAATATAAGTTTTGTGAGTAACTTCTTCTGGTGTTTTGTAATTATGATAATTACCAGTTCTCATGTTATGAGCACCTAATCTTGCAGAATAAACTCCTGTAATTATCGAAAATCTACTTGGAGCACAAACACCAACTGTAGCATAAGCATTTGTATACCTGACACCCTCTTTAGCTAGTTTATCTAGATTTGGTGTTTTAATTACTTTATTGCCATAAGAACCTAAAATTGGTCCCATATCTTCAGTACTTAACCAGACAATATTTAAGGGTTTTTTAGACTTGTTTTGTGCCTTACAATTGATGGACGTCACACAGCATAAAACAATAATTATTTGAGTTATTTTCATATGTTTAATAATGTAACTTTATAAAATCTTTATCTTGTAATTTACTCTCTAAGTTTTGTGGAACTTTAGTCCATTTTGTATTTTTATCTAAAGGATGTAAAGTAGGTTTTAACAAAGGCATTTTATGAGTTATTAAAAAATCGTTTTGCGATACCATCCAAGTTGCTAGCGTTTTTGATAATGATTCTTTTTGCTGCTGGTATTTTGTGTTTTTTGCCAAATTCTTTTTTTGATAAGGGTCATTTTTTAAATCGTACAGTTCTTCAAAAGGTATTTTATCGTAGTAATTAGCCCCCATTTTAATAAATTGATTCACAATCTCATTATCACCTAAATTAGTTTCTACAACTTCTTTTGCATTAAAGTTTTTTATCAATTTAAAACGCTCTCCTCTTACCATTCTTGAGGGAAA
>JAQXAP010000129.1 GCA_029252865.1 Polaribacter sp. | reverse complement strand
TTTATGTATTGTATGTCATCAGTTTTGTCTAATTCGTTATAAGAGTTGTTTTGTCGAATATTCTCCATTTTTTTTATATTTTTTTGTTTATGTATTGTATGTCATTTGTAAGCTATAATTCTATACTATATAAAATATCCCAGAAACTGCAGTCTTTCTATTTAATATTAAGTACTTGGGTCATTAAAATTTCAGAAACAAAAATTCAAGGCTGCATATAATTTTGGAAACAATTAACGGCTATTCGCTATATTTTAGGAAACATTGTAACTCGTTAACATTGCTTTGAAATCCTAGTATAATTTAAACAGAAACGGATTCAAGCGGAAGGTTCGTAATTCCATCTAATACAACACCCCTAATTTCCTGGGAAACAGATATATTATAAACTAATAGTATTAAACATAGCAAAGTGTATTTTTTCATTATGAATTGGATTTAAGGGTTATAAAATTTATTAGTAATGTTAAAAAAATAGTACTCCTTTAAGTTTTTATGAAAACTAATAGTCCATAAAAACATATTTTTAATTACCACCGAACAACCCAAAAATCATGCCAATTTGTAACATATAGATATTATAAACCTTAGGTTGAAAAATATATTTTACCTATTCACTGGAAAATGAATTTGGCTATCAGAATACCATTTAATTTTAAAAGGCTCCTTAGCATCTTTATTCAAAAATTCTAATAAATTATAGGTCTTAAATTTCACAATAAAAGGAACAATTTACGCCTTGATACACAATTAATATAGCATCAGCATCCAATTTTAGTTGCATTAGCACTCTATAAAAGAAAGATGTTCATGCAACATAGGTAAAACATAAAGAAAAAAACCTCTTAAATAATTTTAAGAGGTTTTAAAATGAAAGTTTATTGGTTGAATTAATCTGTAATTGAAGTTGCGTTATCTTTCTTTAGATGTTTTGCATAAAAACCTATCATTGCTTTATAAAGCGCAATAGAATTTTCTTCCTTTCCGAATCCGTGTCCTTCATCGTATTTAACCATGTATGGTACATCTACCCCTTTATCCCTTAAAGATTGTACAATTTGATCTGACTCATCTATATTTACTCTCGGATCGTTTGCTCCTTGAACTACAAATAGTGGTTTTGTAATTTTATCTGTATGATATACAGGGGAAACCTCGTCCATAATTGCTTTTTCTTCAGGAACATCTGAATCATACCAAATTTCTTTAACAATTTTTAAATAAGGTTTCCAATACGCTGGCATACTATCCATAAACGTAAATAAGTTAGATACTCCAACATAATCCACACCACATGCATATAAATCCGGAGTTTTAGTTAAGCCTCTTAGTACTGCATAACCTCCGTGACTTGCTCCATAAATAGCAGCATTATCTTTATCTACCCAACCTTTGTCTACAGCATATTTTAAGCCATCTTCCACATCGTCCATAGCTTTTCTACCTATTTGCTTGAAACCAGATTCTAGAAATTCTTTTCCATAACCTCCAGAAATTCTAAAGTTTACTTGTAAAGTTGCATATCCACGACTTGCAAAAAGTTGCGCTTCTGGGTTAAAACCCCAGGAATCTCTTATACCTTGAGGACCACCATGTGGGTTTACTATTACAGGTACTTTACCATTTAAAGCTTCTTTTGGCAAAGTTATGTACCCATGTAATGTTATACCATCTCTGCTTTTAAAAGTAATGGGGCGCATTTCTGCCATATCGTCTTCAATAAGATTTGGCATTAAATTATATAATAATTTAAACTCATCTTTTTTAGCATCGTAAGAGTAATAAACACCATATAATTTATCACTTTGTAAAAAGACTAAATATTTACTTTCATCATCAGTTTTATCTGCAATTGAATAGTTATACCCCGGAAATTTTTTAGTAATTCTTTTGTGTAATTTTTTATAATAATTACTTACAGGTATAATGTTCATTTTTTCACCTTCGTAAGCAAAATAATCTAACTCATAGTCTCTGTTTCTGGATAAAGAAATTCCTGAAACATCATAATCGTTATGAGAAAATAAAGGCTTTATAACCTTATCTTCTTTTAAATCGTATAAGTAAATTTTTGTTTTATCACTATCTAAATTAGAAGTTACATAAGCATCATGCTCATAAGTTGAGGCGTAGTTAAAGGATGAAATAGTAAAAGTATCTTTCCAACTTAACTCTTTTAAAATTTTATAGTTTTCACCGTCTAAAGTATAGTAAATATCAAAATTTACCCCGTCTCTTAATTTAGAAAATCCTCTTAAATTCCCTTCTTTATCAAAAACATATCCGTCAATTGGATTAGCAGCGTCCTCATTTTTATAAAGTTGCTTTAACTCGCCTGTCACAATATTTATTTTATATGGTTCAAATATTTGAGGATTGTTTTTGTTCATAGAGATAATTAAATGATTTTTATCTTCCTTTAAATTATTAAGTATTTTTACTTTTACACCATCAAACGGAGTTAATTCTTTTTGGTTTTTACCATCGATATCTACAGCAAATAAATGGTAATCTTCATTACCTCCCTTATCCATTACATAAATTATTCTACTGTCATTTGCCCAGCCAAAACCTCTTATTAATTCTTCTTTTTCTTCTATAACTCTAACTACCTTGTTTGTCGTAAGATTTTTCACATATACATGATTTTTCTTATTTTCATCCTTTTCTCTAAAAGATAAATAAGCACCATTAGGAGAAAAACCAAAACCTCTAGCTTTAGGTCTAGCAAAATAATCTTCAACCGAATATTTATAAGTTGTTGGACTGTAATTTGCCAATTTCTCTAACTCCGCATCTGTGCTTGGTAAATCTGTATTACCAGGTTTAGTTTTAATTGTTTTATTAAGTGTCATAGGTAATTCCATTCCTTTTTGATAAAATGTTCCAATTAATTTAGATCCTTCTAATGTTGCAAGATACTTTATTCCAGCTTGTTTAAGTTGAATAGTTAGTGTGTTCTCAGAAAATGTAGTTGTATCCATTGGAATATCTGTGGCGCCTTGTGATGGACTATCCATAGTTGATGTATAAACCCCTTCTTCTGATGAGCTAATGTTAAACACCAATAGAATTTCCATTCCTTGTACTGATAATTTTCCTTTCCATGCACCAACAATTTCTTGGGCATTTACTTGGTTTACTAAACCAAAAAAAAGAAATAATGTACTTCCAATTTTTGCAATTATAGTTCTCATTTAATTATAAATTTTTAAGTTATGATTATGTTATTAAATTATTAGACGTAGTTTTTCAAAGATTGTTACAACTACTAAGATTTAAAATTATTAAATGTTCTTCCGTTTAAGTCATATTTTCCATTAAATATTTTTTTGTTTAACTTTAAATAATAATTGTTAAACATTTTTCATATCTTTATAGTCAAATATAGGGATAAAGCCATACTCAAAAATTAAAATTATGTTCGGATTATTTAAAAAGAAATCAGAAAAAGACAAGTTGTACGAGCAATATCAAAAGTTAGTTAAGGAAGCACATAGTTTATCTACAACCAACAGAAAACTCAGTGATCAAAAGGTTTATGAAGCAGAAGAAATTATGAATAAATTAGAGAAGCTAAAGTAAAATGGTTAAAGAAAAGAAACCTGATAATGTTGTTTTTAACACAGAAACTCAGAAGTACGATGCTTACTTAAAGCCTTATGCAACAAGTGTTGGCGCACCAGTTATTACTGCTACAGATACAATTGCTTGGAAAAACAGAAGTATAAATAAGCTAAATCATAAAGTAAAAACTAGGTTTAAAGAAATTAAAGAACAATATGACCAGTTAATGCAAGAATTTGAGGATAATAGGTTAATAAACGAGGCAAAATTTACTTTTGAACCTATAATTGGTCAACATTACCATTTGTACATGCGCGAGAATGGTGATAATTTTTTGTCCATCATTGCACCAACCGAATGTAATTTTAACTCAATCGGAAGTTTTTATTTAAACGCAGATCAAATATGGGAAAAAGTAGTTTAGATATCATACAAGAAAATAATTTTACAGAAAGACAATTAAACCGCATCATTGAGATGGCCTGGGAAGATAGAACACCTTTTGAAGCAATAACATTTCAGTTCAATATTCCGGAAAAAGAGGTTATCAAGTTAATGCGTGGAAACTTGAAAGAATCTAGTTTTAAACGTTGGAGAAAACGCGTAAACAGTGGAGTAAGCACAAAACACCTAAACAAACGAAGCCAAGACATTACACGCTTTAAATGCAGCAGACAGCGAGCTATTACTGGTAATAAAATTAGTAAACGTTAATGAAAAAAGATGGTACAAATACAAAAATGCATTTTCCAACAGAATTTGATGCTATATTAGATAGAATAGCAAATATAGATCCTGTTGGTTATGACAAATCTAGAAACTATATAGATGGCGCGGTAAGTTATTTATCGCCATACATCTCTCGAGGTGTTATTTCTACAAAATTTGTTTACCAACAATTATTAAAGCGTAATTTTCATCCAAATAAGATTTTAAAATTTATTCAAGAGTTAGCATGGCGAGATTATTGGCAGCAAGTATGGATTGCCAAAGGAGATGCCATAAATAGTGATTTAAAGAATATCCAAACTCCAGTTGTGGCATACGGAATCTCTAAAAATTTAGCGAATGCTCGCACAGGGATTGAAGCTGTTGATAAAAGTATTGACGAGTTATACAATTCAGGCTATGTTCACAATCATTTAAGAATGTATATTGCCTCTATTGCTTGTAATATCAGTCATAATCATTGGAAACATCCCGCTAAATGGATGTATTATCATTTATTAGATGCAGATTGGGCAAGCAATGCACTAAGTTGGCAATGGGTTGCCGGAGCAAACAGTAACAAAAAGTATTATGCAAACCAAGAAAATGTTAATACCTACTGTTACACTGAACAAACGAATACTTTTTTAGACATACCTTATGAAGATTTTGAAAAATTAGAGATACCTGATGCACTATTGTCTACAGAAATATTAGAACTAAAAACTCCACTTACGAAATCAAAACAGATAACTATTAATAAAGATTTACCTACTCTAATTTATAATTTTTACAACTTAGATCCCTTGTGGAAAAATGAATTAACTGCAAATCGTGTTTTATTATTAGAACCTTCACATTTTGAAGAATATCCAATATCTCAAAACACCATTAATTTTTTAATTGGTTTGTCTAAAAATATAGAAAATATACAAATATTCGTTGGAGAATTTAATGCGCTTAAAACTTCGTATAATATAGATGACATTTATTATAAAGAACACCCTTTAAACAATCATTATCAGGGTAATGAAACAGAAAGGGATTGGATGTTTTCGGTAAATGGATACTACCGTTCTTTCTTTGCTTTTTGGAAAAAATGTAAAAAAGAAATTATTTTTTGACTTTAAAAGTTTTAAATATAGTTTGGTTAAAACGAGACTTGCGATTGCAGGATCACGAGCCTTTACATAGGGCAGAACAAGCAGGTATACCATACATCATAATATATCTTTTTGAACCCAGTATTATTGAATATCCAGATACCAATCTGAGACATTTACAGTTTGTTTATCATTCTTTAAAATCCCTCAATAAGCAGTTAAAAAATTATAATCGATGTGTTGATATTTTTTATGGCGAAGCCAATAAGACCTTTAGTTTTATTTCCGAGAAATATAGAATACAACAACTTTTTAGTTATCAGGAAAGTGGAACAAAAATTACTTGGAAACGGGATAAAAAAATCAACCAATTTTGTAAAAATAATAACATTCTTTGGCAAGAAAGCCAACGTGACGGTGTTATAAGAGGACTTAAAAATAGGGATGTTTGGAATAAGCGATGGCATGCTGTAATGCATTCGACTATCATAAAAAACAACTATTCAATAACTAAACCAAATACATTAAAACACCCTTATAAATTGCCTGTAGAATTAGTTTCTAAATTAGAAAATTACCCAAGACAATTTCAACCTGCAGGAGAGGAAAATGCTTGGCGTTACTTAAAGTCTTTTACTCAAAAAAGAGGTTTTAATTACCATAGATATATTTCTAAACCTATGGAAAGTAGAACTGCTTGTAGTCGATTATCTCCCTATTTCTCTTGGGGAAACATAAGTATAAAACAAGTCTTTCAGTTTGTAGGGACACATCCAAATGGAACTTCAAACAATAGGGCTTTTTCTGGAATGCTTACTCGGTTGCATTGGCATTGTCATTTCATACAAAAATTTGAAGTAGAATGTACTTATGAGACAGATTGTGTAAACAAAGGATATGAATTATTACAACATAATAAAAATGAGCGTTTTATAAAAGCATGGCGAACAGGACAAACAGGTTATCCGCTCATAGATGCCTGTATGCGTGCTGTTGAGCAAACAGGATGGATTAATTTTAGAATGCGTGCTATGGTTGTTTCTTTTTTAACTTTAAATATGGATCAAGATTGGCGCGACGGTGTATACCACTTAGCACGTCAATTTTTAGATTATGAACCAGGCATTCATTATCCACAATTTCAAATGCAAGCAGGTACAACGGGTATTAACACAGTAAGATTATATAATCCTATAAAAAATTCAGAAGAACACGACCCCGAAGGTATATTTATAAAAAAATGGGTCCCTGAGCTAGCAAGTGTTCCCGAAGCTTACATTCACGAACCTTGGACTATGAGTGCAATGGAGCAAACCTTCTGTAATGTAACTATTGGAGTAGATTATCCATCGCCAATAATAGACCTAAAAATAAGTTCTAAAATGGCAAGAGACAAAATATGGGGTCATAAAAAGCATCCGGCAGTTAGAGCTGAAAAAAACAGAATTTTAGCAACACATGTAAATAAAAGACGATGAAAAAAGCTCATTTACCCAGAAAAATATGTGTGGCTTGCCAAAGACCCTTTACTTGGCGAAAAAAATGGGAAAAGAATTGGGAAGAAGTAAAATATTGTAGTGAACGTTGTAGAAGAAATAAAATATAAATGAAAACAGTAAATCTAATTTTTCCAAATCAACTTTTTGAATCATCTCCGATTTTAGAGAATGGTCTTCCGGTATTTATTATTGAAGAATATTTATTCTTTAGGCAATTTAACTTTCATAAGCAGAAGATAGCTTATCACAGAGCTACAATGAAACATTATGAAGTATTTGTAGCTTCTAAAAATATTGAAGTCAGCTATGTAGAAGCGAGCGAAAAGGTATCAGATATTCGAGAATTGATTCCGTTATTAAAATCTAAAGGTATTAGCAGCATTAATTATATAGATCCAGTAGACAACTGGCTTCAGAAAAGGATAAAAAAGTCTTGTAATATTAATACTGTTGAAAGTACCATCTTTGACTCTCCATTATTCCTGAATACTAAAGAAGATTTGCAACCTTTTTTTCGAAGTGATAAAAAGAAATATCATCAAACATCATTTTACACAGATCAAAGAACTAAAAGAGATATTCTAATTGATCCTAATGGAAAACCAACTGGTGGAAAATGGACTTTCGATACTGAAAACAGAAAAAAGTACCCAGCAAAAAAAATACCGCCAGTTATTCAATTTCCAGATGTAGACTCCTTTTACAAAGAGGCTCTAGATTATGTAAATAAAAACTTTTCAAAAAATATAGGTGAACTCAGTGAAAATTCATTGTATCCGACAAACTTTAAGACATCTGAACAATGGTTTCAGCAATTTTTAGAACAACGATTTTTAGAATTTGGTACTTATGAAGATGCTATAGTGGCAGACAGTTCAATATTAAATCATAGTGTTTTAACGCCTATGCTAAATGTAGGTTTAATTACACCAATAAATATTGTTGAGAAAAGTATCTCTTTTGCAAAAGCGAATAATATTCCTATTAATTCAGTAGAAGGGTTTGTTCGCCAAATAATAGGTTGGCGTGAATTTATACGAGGTATTTATGAAAGCAGAGGAAGTGATGAACGTACACGTAATTTTTGGGGATTTACCAAAAAAATACCTAAGTCATTTTATGATGGTACAACAGGTATCTACCCGATTGATCAAACCATTAAAAAAATACTTGAAACTGGTTATTGCAACCATATAGAGCGTTTAATGGTTTTAGGTAATTTTATGATGCTATCCGAATTCGATCCAAATGAAGTGTATCGATGGTTTATGGAACTCTTTATTGATAGCTATGATTGGGTAATGGTGCCAAATGTATATGGTATGAGTCAGTTTGCAGATGGCGGATTGATGGCTTCAAAGCCATATATCAGTGGTAGTAACTATTTAATGAAAATGAGTAATTATAAAAAAGGTGAATGGCAAGCTATTTGGGATGGACTCTTCTGGAGGTTTATGGACACACATCGTAGTTTCTTTAAAAAAAATCCTAGACTAGGAATGTTAGTTTCTATGTTTGATAAAATGCCACAAGAAAAAAAAATACTGCATATTTCAAATGGTGAAAAATATCTACAAAGTTTAACTCTTTAAATAAAAACCAATGGTATTTGATACAACTTATAAAAATAAATATTATGACCAACAAAGCCTATTACTTGTAGGAAAAACGTTTAGCCTTATAGACAAAATAAAGCAAGGTGGAATTGGTTCAGGTAGATTAATTATTAAATCAAAAAGTCCAAAATTAGATCTTGGTAAATTAAAATTCGAAGAAATAGATTACGGAAATATCGAGCTTCGTCCAAAAGGTATTGTTGTACATTACACAAGAGGACTAGAGCGTTTCTCTTGGGTAATACCTTATTATCAGCTTGTAATTTATAATTCTCAATTTTTTAGCATTCATGCCAATGGAAACTTTATTCAATTCTCAAAAAACAAGAACTATAGCGATAACAAGAAATTTATTGATAAAATGATATCTATAAAAAATGATCATTTAAATCTTTCTTATTATGATTCCTGAAAAATAGAAAGCCCATCTAAAAAACTTACTTTAGCTGCATAATTTTATTTGTTATTAAAACATTACTTGTGAATAAAAAAGATTACAAAATACATATTATAGGTGCAGGAGTGAGCGGATTAGTAGCCTCAAAAGTTTTAGAAGATTATGGTTATGAGTCAATGATAATTGAAGCAACAGATCGTGTTGGAGGAAGAGTTAAAACTGATATTATTGACGGTTATCAATTAGATCACGGTTTTCAAGTGTTGCTTACTGCCTATCCAAGTGCTCAAAAATATTTAAATTTTGAAGCTTTAGAATTACAACACTTTATTCCCGGCGCTACTATATTCACTAACGGTAAGCAAAAAACTATTGGAGACCCTTTACGATATATATTTTTGCTTGTTCCAACTTTATTAAGTCGAATAGGAACGCTTTCAGATAAAGTAAAAATATTGAAGCTTAATCGTCTTTTAAAAAATACAACACTGGCTACAATTTTTGCTAAATCTGAAAAAACAA
Source organism: Polaribacter sp. (assembly GCA_029252865.1). Lineage (GTDB taxonomy): Bacteria > Bacteroidota > Bacteroidia > Flavobacteriales > Flavobacteriaceae > Polaribacter. Next base: position 1,751 of record JAQXAP010000129.1, on the reverse strand, counting down.
CTCTGCAATATTTAATAGATTTTGGTTTTTCTAAAGAAATTATTTCTGAATTCTTCAGACCTTTTTTTAGTGGTATTTTTTTAGAACCTGAATTAGAAACATCAAGTAGGATGTTTGAATTTGTTTATAAAATGTTTGGAGAAGGATATGCAACATTACCCAAAGGTGGTATTGAAGCAATTCCTAAGCAATTAAAATCTAATTTAAAACATGATAAATTTAAGTTTAATACCAAAGTTAAGTCTGTAGAAGATGGTAAAATAATTCTTGATGATGGGAACGAATTAGAAAGTGACTTTACAATTATTGCAACGGAATCTAGCAAACTCGTGGGAAATTTAAAAAAGAAAGAAACTAAGTGGAAATCTTGCGACACGCTATATTTTGAAACCAATATTAGGACTATGAGAAAACCTATTATTGGACTTATCGCAGAAAGTGATGCGCTTATTAATAACATATTTTATCACAGTAGTATCTTGTCAAAATCTACCGGTAGAAAACAATTGTTATCTGTAACAGTTGTAAAACAACACAATTTATCTAAAGAAGATTTAAAAATTCGCGTTCAAAAAGAATTACAAGACTATTGCGGAATAGATTCATGTATTTTTATAAAACATTACGCAATTCCAAATGCACTGCCAGATTTAGATGGAATAAAGTATGAAATGCTACCTTCAGAAACGAAATTAACTAATTGTATTTTTCTTGCTGGAGATACACAGTTAAACGGCTCGTTAAACGCTGCTATGATTTCTGGCGAAAAAGCTGCTTTAAATGTAATAGAAAATTTAAAATATAAATTAAAAAATGATTAACTTACTTGCAGAAAAATATAATTAATTGAATTACTATAAAATGTCTAACTTTTAAAACTTAATTTAATGGAATATTTAATTAGTATAATAAAAATTATTATCGCAGTAAGTATTATTAATGTATGGTTAATCAGGTTCAAAAAACCTACAACATGGAGAGGAAACAATGCGGGTAATATGAAAGAAGAGTTTAAAGCCTATGGTTTACCCGAATGGTTAATGTATGCTGTTGGTACTTTAAAAGTATTCTTATCACTGAGCCTGATTGTTTCTATTTACTTCAGAGAATTAGAAATACCTTCAGCATGTGGTATTGCCTTTTTAATGCTTATAGCGATATTAATGCACATAAAAATTGGAGACCCGATTAAAAAATCGTTGCCTGCATTTATATTTTTATCGTTAAGCTTATTTGTTGCTTTAGTCCAATAAATTAAAGGTAAATTTTCAGAAAGTAGAAACATAGGTATCCATTAAATATAAAAAATAAAAAGGATGGTAATGTTAATTTGAGAGAGTCCTTAATTTTCAATCTTACTATAAAACCTAAGAGCATCTGAATAGATAGTCCAGCAGAGGCTATGACTCCTATTACTGGTGTTGTAAAACTGACAAATAGAGCTAGTCCCGCTAAAATCTGTGAAACCCCTGTTATTCTTCGTTGTGTTTCGTTCAAGTTAAAACGAAAAAATTCTTGCCTCATTTTATCAGACAACAAACAACTTAAACCATAGATTAAAAATGATATTGCCGAAAAAATAATCAGAAAAGCGTGTAGTACTTTCAAATTACAAATAATTGATATTATTTTGTTACTAATTTAATTGGAAAACATAACTTATGGGACCAAAATCTTGCAAATTTTAATGAACTTAAATTAATGAATATTGATAAGGTGCGCTCTTGGTTAAATAATGGCATGGATATTGG
>JAQXAP010000151.1 GCA_029252865.1 Polaribacter sp. | reverse complement strand
ATGAAACAGCAAAAAACTTCGAAGACATGACTTTAAGAAGAAAACTTACAGTTACAACTCCAAATACTACTTATGACGCAGACGAATGGGATCAATATGATCTTGGTGTGTATGATGGAATTGGTATTTATGATCCGAATACCGCAAGTGTTAGTACTTTAAATTTTGAAACAATTAAAATGTATCCAAATCCAGTTAATGGAAATAAAATATTCTTTAATCTTACAAAAGATGTCAACGTAAATATTTATAATGTTTTAGGGAAGTTAATTACAGCAGAAAAAATAAATAAAAAGAATAACAGTATTGATGTTTCAAATTTTTCTAAAGGTGTTTATCTATTAAAAATTAATTCCGGTAAACGATTTATCACAAAAAAATTAATTAAAAACTAATTTTTTTCAATTAACTAAAATAAAAAAACGACTCAGAAATGAGTCGTTTTTCATTGCTATATTACCTTATGAATAACTCTTAAATTTCAATTAAAATAACCACAGATTTTAATTTGAAAAAAAGTAAATTTGCATTTCTAACACAACAAGCAAACAAGTAACTAAAATGATTCATTTCTTTGGAAATAAAGACAGTAAAGTATTTGCTGTTCAAACAACAAAAGCTTTAACTAAAACAACCATTTCTAAACTAACTTGGTTATTTGGTAATCAACCAATTATTGAAGAGACATCTATTGATGCTTTTTTTGTGGGCCCAAGAGCAGCAATGATTACTCCTTGGAGTACAAATGCTGTAGAAATCACTCAGAATATGGGTATTAAAGATATCATCAGAATTGAAGAATTTATTTCTTCTACTGAGGATTTTACTAATTTTGACCCAATGATATCTGAGAAATTCAATGGTTTACATCAAGAATCATTTGATATTGATATCGAACCTGAAGCCATTTTAGATATTGAAGACATAGCTGAATATAACAATCAAGAAGGTTTATCTCTAAGTAATGAAGAAGTAGAATACTTAGAGAGTGTTGCTGTTAAAATAGGCAGAAAATTAACAGACTCTGAAGTATTTGGATTTAGCCAAGTGAATTCTGAACACTGTAGACATAAAATTTTTAACGGAACTTTTATTATTGATGGCGAAGAAATGCCAACATCTTTGTTCAAACTGATTAAAGAAACATCAAAACAATTTCCAAATGATATTGTTTCTGCATATAAAGACAATGTAGCTTTTGTAAAAGGACCAAAAGTGGAACAATTTGCTCCTAAATCAGCAGACAAACCAGATTATTATCAAACTTCAGCATTTGATTCTGTAATTTCTTTAAAAGCAGAAACGCATAATTTCCCAACAACTGTGGAACCATTTAATGGCGCCGCAACCGGTTCTGGTGGTGAAATTAGAGATAGGCTTGCAGGAGGAAAAGGGTCATTACCTTTAGCAGGAACAGCCGTTTATATGACTTCTTATTCTCGTTTAGAAGAAAACAGATATTGGGAACATAAATTTGAGGAAAGAGATTGGTTATACCAAACTCCGATGGATATTTTAATAAAAGCTTCTAATGGTGCTTCCGATTTTGGAAACAAATTTGGACAACCATTAATTACAGGTTCTGTATTAACTTTTGAACATGAAGAAAACTCTTCTTCAAGTAAATCTAAACCAAGGAAATTAGGATTTGATAAGGTGATCATGCAAGCTGGAGGAATTGGGTATGGAAAAGCAGATCAAGCATTAAAAGACACCCCAAAAGAAGGTGATAAAATTGTAATTCTTGGTGGTGAAAACTACAGAATAGGTATGGGAGGTGCAGCAGTTTCGTCTGCTGATACTGGTGAATTAGATTCAGGTATTGAATTAAATGCTGTTCAACGTTCCAATCCAGAAATGCAAAAACGTGCGGCAAATGCAGTTCGTGGAATGGTAGAAAGTGAAGAAAACTTTATTGTTTCGATTCACGATCATGGAGCTGGAGGACACTTAAATTGTTTATCGGAATTAGTAGAAGACACCGGTGGTAAAATAAACTTAGATGCTTTACCCGTTGGAGACCCTACTTTATCCGCAAAAGAAATTATTGGTAACGAATCTCAAGAAAGAATGGGATTGGTTATTCCTGAAAAACATTTAGATACTTTACAAAAAATTGCTGAACGTGAGCGCTCACCAATCTATACTGTTGGTAAAGTGACTGGGAATGATCGTTTTACTTTTGAATCTAATACCAAAGGAGACAAACCAATGGATTTAGCCTTAGAGGACATGTTTGGTTCTTCACCGAAAACTGTTTTAACTGATAAAACAATAAAACGTAATTATAAGAATTCGAGATATAAAGTTAAGAATTTTAAAAAATACTTAACTCAAGTTTTACAATTAGAAGCTGTCGCTTGTAAAGATTGGTTAACAAATAAAGTAGATAGGTGTGTTGGCGGTAAAGTTGCCAAACAACAATGTATTGGCCCGCTACAAATTCCGTTAAACAATGTTGGTGTAATGGCTTTAGATTACAATGGAAAAGAAGGAGTTGCAACTTCGATTGGCCACTCCCCTATTTCTGGATTAATTGATCCTAGTGCGGGAAGTAGAAATGCAATTACTGAATCTTTAACAAATATAATTTGGGCACCATTAAAAGATAATTTAGATTCAATTTCTTTATCTGCCAACTGGATGTGGCCTTGTAAAAATGAAGGGGAAGATGCTCGTTTATATAAAGCTGTAAAAGCAGTTTCAGAATTTTCATTAGATTTAGGTATCAATGTTCCTACCGGAAAAGATTCTTTATCTATGAAGCAAAAATATGCTGATGACGAGGTTATTGCTCCAGGGACTGTTATCATTTCTGCTGCAGGAAATTGTAATGCAATAAGCAAAGTTGTTGAGCCTCTTTTAAAAGTTAATGGAGGAAACATCTATTATATTAATATTTCTCAAGATGAATTTAAATTAGGAGGAAGTTCTTTCCACCAAGTTTTAAATACTATTGGAAATGAAGCTCCTGATGTAAAAAACAGTCAATTTGTAAAAAATACTTTTAATACAATTCAAGAGTTAATTAAGGCTGATAAAATTACGGCTGGACATGATGTTGCTTCTGGTGGTTTAATTACAACTTTACTAGAAATGTGTTTTGCTGATGTTAATTTAGGAGCAGATTTAAATATTTCTAATTTGAACGAAGAAGATTCGATAAAAGTATTATTCTCGGAAAACTCAGGAATTGTTTTTCAAGCAAATGCCTCTGTCGAAACGATCTTATCAGAAAATAACATTGAATTTTTCAATATTGGTACTCCAAACAATTCAGGAACTGTAAATATTAAAAACAGGGAAGACAATTTCACCTTTGATGTTGCTGAAATGAGAGATGTATGGTACAAAACTTCATTCTTATTAGATCAAAAACAAACGGCGAACAATCTAGCTCAAGATCGTTTTGATAATTATAAAAAACAACCTTTACAATATACTTTCCCTAAAAATTTTGAAGGTAAATTACCAAAAATAAACACAAAAGAAACAAAACCCAAAGCAGCTATTATCCGTGAAAAAGG
>JAQXAP010000113.1 GCA_029252865.1 Polaribacter sp. | reverse complement strand
ATAATATTTATTTTTTTCAAATTATTTTGTTTGAATAATTCTTGTGCGATTTTACTTGTTTCAGGACAACCTTCTAACGTTGTGATTATAGAGTCTCGATTACCGATTTTGAGTGCAGCCGTGCCCAATCCTAAAGAAGTTCCAATTTCTAAAATATTTTCAGGCTTAAAATATTTTAATAATCGGATCAATAGTTTTGCTTTTTTGTTTGAAATTCCTGCGACTTCTGCAATTTTAGCAACTTCTCGATTCTTTGATTTAAAAACTTTAGAGCCTACCCCAAAATCTGCAACTTTAATAAATGTTTTGTTAGTTTTTACTTGTTGCTTAATTTGCGAGAATGATTTGAATGATCTATCCTCTGTTTTTTTATAAAAACACTTTGTTACCAGATTGTAAACAAAAGGAGAGTGAACTCCGTGTTGATTAGATGATTTTGTGATGAATTTTAAATATTCTATTATTAAATGCGCCATTATTTATGAAAAAAAAGCAAATTAAAATAAAATTATAGCAAATCACTTTTAAAAAGTATATTTTTGTTCGCTTATGATTTAATTTCTAATGAAAAAATACTTTTTACTTTTATTATCAATAGCTTTTCTTTCATCCTGCGTTCCGAGTAAAAATTTAATTTATTTACAAGGTGAAGCCATTCAAGAAAAGGGAATAAAAAGAATAAATAATATTCCTTATAAATTACAAGTGGATGACGTTTTAAATATAGATATCAAGTCAAGTGATCAAAAAATGGTTGCCATATTTGTAAAACAATCTGGAGAAAATTCAAGTCAAAATATTGGCCCTGAATCTAGTTATTTTTCAGGTTATAGTATTGATAGTTATGGTAACATAAGAATGCCAACTTTAGGCGAAATAAATGTTTTAGGTTATACAACTGAAGAGGTTAGAAAAAAAATTGAAAATGAATTAAATAAATATTTCAAAAATAAGGATGATATTTTCGTCTCTGTCAAGCTAGCAGGAATTAAATACACGATTATCGGAGAAATTAATAATCCAGGACCTAAGGTTATATTTCAAAACAAAGTTTCCATTATAGATGCTATTTCAAACTCAGGTAACATTACAATAGTCGGTGATCGAAAAAGAGTAGAAATTATAAGAAATTCAATTTCTGGAATTCAAAAATTTACTATCGACCTAACTGATATAAGTGCATTTAATTCGGATGTTTTCTATATAAAACCTAATGATATTATTAATATCATTCCATTAAAACAAAAAACTTGGGGCACCGGTACAACGGGACTTCAGACATTTACGACCGTTATTTCAGTAATTACATTGTTGTATTCTACAGTTATTTTGGCTAAAAATTTATAGTGGTTATGGAAAATAAAATAAATTTCACAACGCCTACAATTCAAAATAATTTAGATATTAAAAGTTATTTCTTTAAAATTATTTCTTACTGGAAACTATTTTTAGTGACAATTATTATTTCATTGGTTGTCGCTAATTTTATGAATGATTATCAGCAAAAAAAATATAATTTAAGTACTACCATTTCTGTGAAAGAAGAAAACAACCCTTTATTTTCTACTGGAACTAATATTGCATTTAATTGGGGAGGAGCAAGTGATGAAATAGAAACAATAAAAGTTATAATTGGTTCACGATCTCATAATGAAAAAGTAGTAAGAAAATTAAATTTTTTCATTAATTATTTAAAAGAAGGAAGCTACAGAATGGAAGATATGTATGGCTATACTCCATTTACAGTAGATCTGCATACAGATAAACCTCAACTATACAATAAGCTTTTAAAAGTTGAATTAACAGGAGATGATACTTATAAGATATCGTTCGATTTTAATAAACTTGGTGCTGATAAATTAATTACTTATGATAGTAATGTAGTTTCTGAATTTGTTTCAGAAAAAACTAGTTTTTCTGAAAATTTTAAGATTGATGAATCAATAAATACTCCTTTTTTAAACTTTTCTTTAAAGAAAAAGGGCAAATTTAAGGTTGGAGAAATATATTTTATAAGATTTGCAAGTTTTGATGGAACCGTAGCCAGTTATAGAGGTGTTAGTGTGAGAACTATTACTGCTGCAGCATCTCTTTTAGATTTATCGATGAGTGGTCCAAATAAAAGAAGAATAGTCACTTATTTAAACGAGACAGTAAAGGTTTTAGAGGCAGAAAAACAAGACCAAAAAATATTATATGCTCGAAAAACTAAGACGTATATTGATGAATTATTTGCGAGAGAGCAAGATAGTTTAAGTAAAATAGAAAAAGAATTAGGTGTTTATAAAGAGGTTAATAATATTTACGATTTATCTTCTGAAGGTTCTCAGGTGTTTGATGAAATTATTGGACTTGAAAAAGAGAAAAAAGCATTTTTAGAATTTAATGATTATTTAAAAAACTTAAAAAGTTACGTTCTTACACATAACAAATATTCCGAAGGGATACCTGTTCCTGCTTTAATAGACATACAAGACATTAAAATAGCTGAAGAAATAACTATACTCATTCAAAAGTCAACTTTAAGAGAAACTTTAAAAAAGAATGTTACGGAAAACTACCCTGGATTAAAAAAACTTAACAATGAGATTTCAATAGCCAAAAATAATTTATTAGAAAATATAATAAATTTAAGAACTATAAATAATGATAAAATTAGTAAGATTAATAAAAGATTATCAGTTACTAATTCTAAATTAAAGAAAATACCTTCTAGGGAACAGGGGTTATTAAAATATCAAAGAAATTTTGAAATTTCAGAAGCTAACTATAACTATTTAAAACAAAAAAGTTACGAAGCGGGAACCGCGATTGCGGCCAATGTGTCTGATGTTAAAATTATTGATGAAGCGAAAGATTTAGGTGAAGGGCCAAATTATCCAAAGACTCAGTTTAATTATTTAGTAGGGTTAATGATGGGAATTGTAATTCCATTATTTTACATTATAATTAGAGAGGTTTTGGATACTAAAATACACACAGTTGAGGAAATTCAAAATAATTACTCAATTCCTGTTTTGGGTGTTGTTGGAAAGAATAGCGGAAAAAATAATTTAGCTGTTTTTGAGCAACCAAAATCTTCAGTGTCAGAATCTTTTCGGGCTTTAAGGTCTAATGTTCAGTTTTTGTTTAAAAATGCTGTTGAAAAAGAGAAATCAAAAACTTTAATTTTAACATCTTCCATTAGTGGAGAAGGAAAAACAATGATTTCTATAAACATGGCAACTGTTTTTGCTTTGAGTGGAAAGAAAACCGTTTTAGTGGGGCTAGATTTAAGAAAACCTAAAATTTATAATGATTTTGATTTAACCAATGATATTGGTGTTGTAAATCATCTTATTAATCAAAAAACATTAGATGAAATTATAGCTTCAACTAAAATTCCAAATTTAGATCTTATTTTATCAGGTCCTATTCCACCTAACCCATCAGAACTTCTTTTAAGTGAAACTGCGGATAATATGATTAAAAGTCTTCAAGAAAGATATGATTATGTTATAATTGACACGCCACCAGTTGGTTTAGTTTCTGACGCATTGGAATTGTTTAAGTATGGTGATGCGATTATTTATGTAATTCGTCAGGATTACACGGAAAAAGGAATGATGAAAATGATTGATGACAAATACAAGAATAAAGAGGTTACAAATATCAGTTATGTATTAAATGACTTTTCTGTTAAGAATAAATACGGCTATGGTTACGGCTATGGTTATGGCTACGGCTATGGATATCATGAAAATGAGGAGCCTAAAGGTGTTTTTTCAAAAATATTCAGCTTTTTAAAAATAAAATAAAGATTCGAAAAGTATCTTTAACTCGATACTTTTTTTCCTTTTATGTAAACAGATTGTATTTGGTTATTTCCGAAATTATAAGGAATAAAATTACAGCTTGGTATTTCTTTTGTAATAAAAAAGTTTGCTAATTTCCCTCTTGTTATGCTACCCAGTTTTTCATTTAAATTCATTGCATGAGCCCCATTAATTGTTGCTGCGTTTAAGGCTTCATTCGGAGTCATTTTCATTTTAATACAAGCCGTTGCAACCACAAAGTTCATGTTTCCAGAAGGACTAGATCCAGGATTATAGTCCGTAGCTAACGCAATAGCTAAGCCATTATCTATTAATTTTCTTGCAGGGGTGTAAGGAATGCTTAAAAAATAAGAACAAGAGGGAAGTGCTACTGGCATTGTCTCAGAAAACTTTAATGCTTTTATATCATTATCAGATATTACTTCTAAATGATCTACAGATAAGGCTTTATGTTTTATAGAAATATGAATTCCACCTATTGAGTTAAATTGATTAACATGTGTTTTTGGAGTTAATCCATATTTTTTTCCTGCGGTTAATATTTTATCAGTATCATCCACCGAAAAATACCCTACTTCACAAAAGATGTCTATAAAATCTGCTAATTTTTCTTTAGCGATTTCGGGTAACATTTTATCAATAATTAAATTTAGATATTCTTGTTTATTATTTTTAAACTCCGTCGGAATTGCATGTGCTCCTAAAAAAGTTGCTTTGATAGGAATATTATAGTTTTCTTTTAATTTTTTGATAACACGCAACATTTTTAATTCAGAGGAAACAGTTAGGCCATAACCAGATTTTATTTCAATAGCACCTGTACCCAGAGCAATTACTTCTTCTAATCTTTTTGCAGATTCATTGTATAAAATATCTTCTGAAGTTGCTTGTAATTTTTTTGCGGAATTTAAGATTCCACCGCCATTATTTGCAATTTCTTCATAAGAAAAACCATTTATTCTATTTACAAATTCTTGCTCTCTATTGCCAGCATAAACAATGTGTGTATGAGAATCACACCAAGTTGGTAGTATCATTTTACCTGTACAATCTGTTTTTTTGTCAAAATTAGATTCTTTTAAGTTAGTCATCTTTCCAAAATCAAAAATAAGTCCGTTTTTAATTATTAAAAAAGCATTTTTAATAGAGGGTAAAATATTCATTTCTTTACCCGAGACTTTTTTAACAGAAGCCTCTCTTACTTGCACTAATTCTTTAATATTGATAAATAAATGAGTCATGAACAATTATTAAATTTGATTAAAAGAGAACGTAAATATAACCTAATGAATATCAAAAAATAATATGTACCTCGTTTACCAAACTTTGAGTTTTTCTTTTTTGCAGGTAATCAATGTTATAAATAATAGAAAATATTACGAATTTAATACTCTGTTTTATCTTGCTTTTTCTCCCATTTGTTAAACGGTTCTAGTGCTATTTTTCTAGCTATTTGCTCAAAAGGAATACTTCTTTCGTTGTAGGGCAAAGGAATTTCTTTGTAAATGAATTCATCATCAAAACCAATATTAGCCGCGTCTTGTTGATTACTTCCATAATACACTTTGTCTGGTCTTGCCCAATAAATTGCGCCTAAACACATAGGGCAAGGTTCACAAGAAGTATAAATGATACACCCATCTAATTGAAAAGAGTTAATATTTTGACAAGCATCTCTAATTGCCGTTACTTCTGCGTGAGCTGTTGGATCATTTGTAGATGTAACTTTGTTATTTCCAATTCCAATAATTTCGCCATCTTTTACAACAATACAACCAAAAGGGCCACCTTCGTTATTATTCATTCCTTTTAAAGCCGCTTTTACAGCTTCACTCATAAATTTTTCGTGTTTGTTCATCTTCATTTTTTATATTAAGATTACTTTTTAGAGCTAAAAAAAAGCTGCATGAAGCATGCAGCTTTTTTCATTTTATAAATTTAGTATTTTTATTTTAAAGCTCCAATCATTTCTTCTGGTTTCACCCACTCATCATATTGTTCGGCAGTTACATATCCTAAACGCACAGCTTCTTCTTTTAAAGTTGTTCCGTTTTGGTGTGCAGTGTTTGCAATTTCAGCAGATTTATAATAACCAATTTTTGTGTTTAATGCAGTAACGAGCATTAATGAATTATTAACTAATTCTGTAATTCTTGAGTGATTTGGTTCAATACCAACAGCACAATTTTCATCAAACGATTTACAAACATCTCCAATTAATTGAGCAGATTGTAAAACATTTGAAGCCATTACAGGTTTAAATACATTTAATTCATAATGTCCTTGAGCTCCACCAAAAGTAACTGCAACATCATTACCAATAACCTGCGCACAAACCATTGTCATAGCTTCACATTGAGTCGGGTTTACTTTACCAGGCATAATAGAAGAGCCTGGTTCGTTTGCTGGAATAATAATTTCTCCAATTCCAGATCTTGGTCCTGAAGCCATCATTCTAATATCATTTGCTATTTTATTTAAAGAAACAGCAATTTGTTTTAAAGCTCCGTGAGTTTCAACAAAAGCATCATGAGCGGCTAAAGCTTCAAATTTATTTTCTGCAGTTATAAAAGGCATTTTTGTAAAATCGGCAATATATTTAGCAACCAAGACATCGTATCCTGCAGGTGTATTTAATCCAGTACCTACTGCTGTTCCTCCCAAAGCTAACTGAGATAAATGCTCTAAAGTATTATTTAGAGCTTTTAAACCGAAGTTTAATTGCGCTACATAACCAGAAAATTCTTGACCTAAAGTAAGTGGAGTAGCATCCATTAAATGGGTACGACCAATTTTTACTACATCATTAAATGCTTTTGATTTTGCTTTTAAAGTATCTCTTAATTGTGTAATTCCAGGAATTGTAGTTTCTACAATTTTCTTGTAAGCGGCAATATGCATTCCTGTAGGAAATGTGTCATTTGATGATTGCGATTTATTCACATCATCATTGGGTTGAATTGTTTTTTCTCCCTCACCAATTACTTTTCCAGCAATTTCATGTGCTCTGTTGGCAATTACTTCATTTACATTCATGTTAGATTGTGTACCAGAACCTGTTTGCCAAATAACTAAAGGAAATTGATCGTCAAGTTTACCTTCTAAAATTTCATCACAAACTTTTGCTATTAAGTCTCTTTTTTCTGATGACAAAACTCCTAAATCAGCATTTGTGTAAGCTGCTGCTTTTTTTAAATATGCAAAACCATAAACAATTTCTAGCGGCATAGAACCCGCTGCACCAATTTTAAAATTTTTTTTAGAACGTTCAGTTTGAGCTCCCCAATATTTATTTGCAGGAACTTCTACGTTCCCCATAGTATCTTTTTCGATTCTATATTTCATAATTATGATGTAAATTTAAGATGAAACAAATTTACAAAAAACAATGATTAGAAGTCGTTGATAATTATCATTTTTAGAGAATAAAAAAATTAAATGATGCTATTTTTTTGAAAATAAGTGTTATTTTTGCCTAGGTAATTTTATAAAATATATAAATGTTAGATTTTTCACAATTTTCAGGATTAGTTTTATTTATGTTTATTTTTACAGCCGGTTTTTGGTTGTTAATATTCTTATTAACATTTGTGGTTCCTTATTGGATTGGTGGAACTATTTTAGAAAACTTAAAATTAAAAAAAGAAGCTAAAAGAGCTGCCGAAGGGAAGTAGTTTTTAATACATATTGATATAATAAAAACTCGTTCAAATTCTTGAACGAGTTTTTTTATAGAATTGGTTGAATTTGGTAGGGATTAAAATGACATCCTTTTCTATTTTCCTTTTATAGATTTGAATAAAATTAGATTAATAAAAACTGCAATTTTATCCTCGATTTAAAACTTAATACTGATGCAAAATAGGTGGGCTTAAATAAAGGCAAAAACAAATAATTTCAAATTATTGATAAAATATTTTCTGGCGGCCTGCCAATAACTGCTTTTTTATCATTGATAACAATTGGACGCTCAATTAATTTGGGGTTTTCAATCATTGCTTTAATAATCTCAATATCTGTCAATTTTTTATCTTTAAATTTTTCTTTCCAGATTTTTTCTGTTTTACGAACTAATTGAATAGGAGTGATGCCTAATAAATTGATAATACTTGTTAATTCTTTTCCTGAAGGAACATTTTCTAAATATTTTATTATTTGGAATTTTTTTCCAGAATTTTCTAAAACGAGAACTCCTTGTCTTGATTTTGAACAACGAGAATTGTGGTAAATTTTTATCATTTTTATTAAGTTTAAACGTTTTTTTTGGGGAAAGCTCAAGAACCAAAATTTATCTCTTTTTTTGTCCGTTTAGCATTAAATATGCTTTTAAAAATGGATCTATATCTCCGTTCATTACATTATCTACATTACCAGTCTCATGCGCTGTTCTTACGTCTTTTACCAGTTTATAAGGATGCATTACATAATTTCTAATCTGACTTCCCCATTCGTTTTTTAGTTTACCAGATTCAATTTCGTCTCTTGCAGCTTGTTGTTTTTTTAGTTCAATTTCATACAATTGAGACTTTAACATTTTCATTGCTGTTGCTCTATTATCGTGTTGAGAACGAGAATTAGAGCAAGAAATTTGAATTCCTGTAGGTTTATGTGTTAGTTGAACTTTTGTTTCTACTTTATTTACATTTTGGCCTCCAGCACCGCTAGATCTTGCCGTTACTATTTCTACATCCGCAGGGTTTATCTCTATTTCTATAGAATCATCTACTACAGGAAAAACATAAACGGAACCAAAAGTGGTATGACGTTTTCCGTTAGAATCAAAAGGTGAAATACGTACCAATCTATGTACTCCATTTTCTCCTTTAAGCCAACCAAAAGCATAATCGCCCTCAATTTCTATAGTAATAGTTTTAATACCAACAACATCTCCTGCCTGGTAGTTTAGGGTTTTTAATTTAAAACCCTGGCTTTCTGCCCACATCGTATACATTCTAGACAACATTTCTACCCAATCACAACTTTCTGTACCACCAGCTCCAGCATTAATTTGTATGGTGGCAGATAAAGAGTCTCCTTCTTCAGAAAGCATATTTTTAAATTCTAAATCTTCTAAAAAAGAACTTGTTATGGCAAATTGTTCATTGAGTTCCTCCTCACTAGCTTCTCCATCTTTGTAAAATTCATATAAAATATTTACATCTTCATTTAAAGTGACGGTTTTGTTATAATTATCTACCCACTTTTTTTTGAAACGTAATTCTTTCATAAATACTTCGGCAGCTTTCGGGTCGTTCCAGAAATCTGGATTGACCGTTTTCTCCTCTTCGTTCGCAATTTCAATCAGTTTTTGATCAATCGCGAGATAAGATTTTAATTTTTCGATTCTCGTTGCTATATCTTTAAGTTGGTCTTGTGTAATCATAGTTTTAGCAAAAATAAATTAATTTTTGAGACTTCTTGTTTGAAAAGCTGATTGATATTTAATAGATTTATAAAATATAATTAAATCAACAAAAGAACTAGATGATAATAGATCTTATTTCAGATACAGTTACGAAACCAACTCCAAAAATGTTGGAATCTATGATAAATGCCAAGGTTGGCGATGATGTTTTTAAAATGGATTCAACAACAAACGAACTACAAAAAAAGGCAGCAGCTATGTTTGGAATGGAAGATGCATTATTTTTTCCTTCAGGAACCATGGCAAATCAGACTGCTATAAAATTACATACGCAACCCGGTGATAAATTATTTTGCGATAAATATGCACATGTATATAATTATGAGGGAGGAGGAGCTGCATTTAACTCAGGAGTAACTTGTAAATTAATTAATGGCGATAGAGGAATGTTTACCGCAAGACAATTGCAAGAAGTTATTAGTGGTCGTTCAGATATTCATGTTCCTTATTCAAGTTTGGTTTGTATAGAAAACACCACAAATAAAGGAGGAGGAGCTTGTTGGGATTTTTCCGAATTAAAAAAAATACAAAATTTATCAAAACAAAATAATTTAGCTTTCCATTTGGATGGAGCACGTTTATTTAATGCATTGGTGGCAAAGAATGAGAGTCCGAAGCAATATGGAGCTTTGTTTGATACCATTTCTATTTGTCTTTCTAAAGGTTTAGGAGCGCCAATTGGTTCTATATTATTGGGTTCTAAAGTACATATTGCAAAAGCATTAAGAATTAGAAAATTATTAGGTGGTGCAATGAGACAAGTTGGGTTTTTAGCAGCAGCGGGAATTTATGCGCTAGATAATCATATAGAAAGATTAGCTGAAGATCATAAAAAGGCGAAAGAAATAGGGTGCGTTTTAGAGGAAGTTACTTATGTTATAAAAGTTGAAAAAATTGAGACCAATATTGTAATTTTTTATGTTGATGACAAAATTGGCGATACAAATTTTATTCAAAAAATGGCTGCAAAAAATATTTTACTAACCCCAATGGGTGAGGGTAAAATAAGAATAGTTACTCATTTAAACTATACAAATGAAATGCACGAAATTCTTTTAAAAGAATTGAAAAACTTTTAGAAACGAAATTAAATTACGGTATGAAATAGCTGATACCAATAGATTTTTTGTTAAACAGCAAATTTTAACCAGAATTAAACTTCCTTTCAACTTGCACGACCAAACTATAAATGGGAAAATTAGTTTTGGTAAGAGATCGCTTTAACAATTTCGAAGTAATTACAAAAGCTGTAATTTTCAAAAACCAATTTAATTTGTGCAGTCTAACTTAGATAATTCTTTGTAATTTCTATTTAATTTTTTCAATAAAATACCATAAAGTAATTGATAGAATAACCACAAAAGACCTAAAATTAATACCGTTGCAGTTAAAATAATAAAACCAATTAATAATAATTTTTTCGTGTTTAATATTTCGAATTCCATTTTTATTGAGGCAATAGAAACGACCATTGTTACTATCGCAACGTATCCTAAGTTAAAAATAACATAGTTTCTAACTGTTTTTCTAGTTTTTAAAATATTATTCATTAAAACTTTAGTAGATGCTGTTGCTGAGATTCTTTTATAATTTTGATAAAACTTCGCTAAAAAAAAGAACAGAATAATGTAACCCAATATTCCAGAAAAGAACATAAAATTGACTAATTCTAATTTTTCGTATGTTTTTAAGACCTCATCCCTATCTGAGAGAAAATACAAAGAATTTAAAAATACAAATTCAGCAATACCAATGATAAATATCCATTTCACAATAGATGAAGATTTTGATTGTGCCATTTTATAGATTTCAAGTGAAGAAACTTTATGAGCATCTTCTGGTTGATTATTCCAGGCTTTTTTGTAATTGTCTAATAAATCCATGCTGTTATGGCTTTAGAATGTTTTTTAATTTATCTTTTGCCCTATTCATTTTAACTCTTGCATTAACACTTGATATACCAAGTGTTTCGGAAATTTCTTTATAAGGTTTGTCTTCAAGATATAAAAATATAAGGGCTTTATCAATATCATTTAATTTATGAATTGCTTTGTACAAGGCTTTTAATTGAACTTCTTCTGTATTATCGTAATCGGTTGCTTTTATTTTGTAAGCAATTTCACCAATATCTTGTGTTTTAATCGTTTTTGTAGACTTTCTATACAAAGAAATTGCAGTATTTAGAGCAACTCTATACATCCATGTGCTAAATTTAGAATCCCCTCTAAACTTCGGGTAGTTTTTCCAAAGCTGAATGGTTATTTCTTGAAACAAATCATTATGAGCACTTTGATTTGTAGTATAAACTCTACAAATTTTATGTGCTATATTTTGGTTTTGTTCAAAGTCTGATAAAAATTTAGTTTCTAAATCCTTCTGCACTTGAGTAAATAGTTAGTTATCTATTAGTAGGGTAAATGTATGAAATGTTACATTTTTAATTAAATATATTTTTGTTTGTTAATTTTTATTAAATTTGTTGAACCAAAAACAGAATACATTGAACAATATTAGGCAAGAATTTACAATCAAAGACCTTGAAAATATATCAGGTGTAAAAGCACATACCATTCGTATTTGGGAAAAGAGATACAATTTGTTAAAACCCAAAAGAACTGACACAAATATTCGTCTATATTCCAATAAAAATTTAGAGAAACTCTTGAATATTGTTTTGCTAAACAATAACAATTTTAAAATTTCTAAAATTGCTAAAATGAGTGATGAAGAGCTCCTTTTGCAATGCAACGAAATGGCAATTAAATCTTTGCATAAACACGAGGCTATAAATTCTTTTAAATTGGCAATGTTTAATTTTGATACAGTTTTGTTTAACAGTACATATGATAAACTTTTATTAAAAATGACATTTAGGGATGTTTTTAAAGATGTGTTTATACCATTTTTAGAACATATAGGTTTATTGTGGCATACAGATACTTTAATACCTGCTTATGAGCATTTTGTATCGAATCTTATTACTCAAAAAATTCAAATAAATACAGAAAAGATTACATCTAATACATCTAATACGGCAAAAACTTACGTACTATATTTACCCGAAAATGAAATTCATGAATTGGGTTTATTGTATTTAAATTATGAATTAAATTTGAGAGGAAATAACACCATTTATTTAGGACAAAGTCTTCCTTTTGATAATTTGAATTATTTTTTAAGTAGTAAGAATAAATATTGTTTTATCACTTACATGACAATAATGCCCTATGATTCTAAAGTAAAAGAATATTTTAAAGAAGCAGATGCTTTGTTAAACGATTCCGAGGCAGAGTTTATAGCCATAGGTCGTAAAACAGATTTAGTAAAGAATCTTAATTTTAAGTCAAATATTAAACTACATAAATCGGTATCTGATTTATTAAAAGAATTATAATTTCATAGTTGTTCTTCTGTTTGATATTTCATTATATTTGATAGACAATTTAGAAAATGAAGAAAAAAAATATTCATATTATTGGTTCAGGTTTTTCCGCGTTAGCAGCTTCATGTTATATGGCAAAGGCTGGTTATAATGTTACTGTTCTCGAGAAAAATGACACCCTTGGAGGAAGAGCCAGGCAATATAAAAATGATGGTTTTACTTTTGATATAGGGCCTTCTTGGTATTGGATGCCAGATGTTTTTGAGCGGTTTTTCGCAGATTTTGGTAAAAAACCTTCAGACTATTATATCTTAGATAAATTGAATCCTGGTTACGAGGTTTATTTTGGAGAAAATGATTCTGTAAAAATTTCAAGTGAGCTAGAAGAAATTTACAATTTATTTGAAAATACAGAAAAAGGGAGTGGAAAACATTTAAAGAAATTTTTAGATTCTGCGAAATCTAATTATGAAACAGCTATCACAGATTTAGTTTATCAACCAGGAATCTCTCCTTTAGAATTAGTGAACACGACAACAATAGCAAGAGTTTCTCAGTTTTTTTCAACGATAAGAAAACAAGTTAGAAAAAATATTAAGAATCACAAATTAATCAAAATATTAGAGTTTCCAGTCTTATTTCTAGGAGCAAAACCAAGTAACACGCCAGCTTTTTATAATTTCATGAACTATGCAGATTTTGGTTTAGGTA
>JAQXAP010000028.1 GCA_029252865.1 Polaribacter sp. | reverse complement strand
ATTATTAGTTCTTTCATTAGCAAAAAGGATTTTATAAAGCTTCTAGAATAGAGATTGGTTGTTCATTTTTTAATTCCTGTATAAATGCATCATTGTATTCATTTAAAATTTGTGATTTAAATTCTCTCGCTTCTTGATAGGTTTCAAAATTACCTAATCTATATTTCGTGAGATCATTTTCATGATAGACTTTTATGCCATCAATATATTCCAAGTCTTCACTCTGATTTTTTAAAGCTGCTATTTGGACTGTAAAAATAAGAACAGGAATTTCCTCTTCTAATTCAGGAGAATTTAACTCATCAGTCTCATAAATAGGGACTTCTACTTCAGATTCATTAATTTGTTCACTCCCACTTTTTCCGTCTTTTTTTCCACAAGAAAGAACTAATAATAGGGTTAAAGTTAAAATTGATATCTTTTTCATAATTTATTTATAGGTTATTTGCTTCTGCAATTAATTCGGCGATGTCTTTTACAAAAACTTGTTCTTCTTTTTCTTTGAATTTTATACCATCAGTCATCATTGTATTACAATAAGGACAACCAGTTGCAATAATATTTGGTTTGGTTTCTAAAGCATCTTCTGTTCTTAAAACATTAATTTCTTTATCACCTTTTTCTGCATCTTTAAACATTTGTGCTCCGCCAGCACCACAGCATAAAGCTGAAGATTTATTGCGTTTCATTTCCGTTAAATTAACACCTAATCTTTTTATTAATTCTCTTGGAGATTCATAAACGTCATTTGCTCTTCCCAAATAACATGGATCATGAAACGTAACTCTTTTTCCTTTTAATGTGCTATTATCAATTTCTAACCGACCATCAGAAATTAAGTTATGTATGAATTGTGTGTGATGAAAAACTTCGTATTTACCTCCTAATCCTGGGTATTCATTTTTTAACGTATTATACGAGTGAGGATCGCAAGTAACAATCTTTTTTACTTCATAACCATTCAATACTTCAATATTCATCATAGCTTGCATTTGAAAAAGAAATTCATTTCCTGCTCTTTTTGCAGCATCACCTGTAGACGATTCTTCAGTTCCTAAAACTGCAAAATCTACATTTGCTTCATGTAGTATTTTTACAAATGCTCTTGATATCTTTTTTGCTCTATCATCATAACTTCCCGCTGCGCCAACCCAAAACAACACCTCCGGTTGCTTACCCTGCGACATCATATCAGCCATTGTTGGTACTATCATAAATTAAAAATTTTGAATTATGAATTAATCAATTATTTACTCTTCATTTACCCAATTCAAACGATCCTGTTGATTGTATTGCCAAGGTGCTCCATTATTCTCTACGTTAGTCATCATCATATTTAACTCTTGTGGAGCTGCACTTTCTTCCATTACTAAATACCTTCTCATATCTAAAATAATTGATAAAGGATCTATATTTACAGGACATTCTTCTACACAAGCATTACAACTTGTACAAGCCCAAAGTTCTTCTGGTGAAATATAATCATTTAACAATTGTTTTCCATCATCTACAAAACTTCCTTTATTGGCATCAATGTTTCTACCAACTTCTTCTAAACGGTCGCGAGTATCCATCATAATTTTTCTTGGCGATAACTCTTTACCAGTTAAATTTGCCGGACAAGAAGAAGTACATCTGCCACATTCTGTGCATGTATATGCATTTAATAACTGCACCCAATTTAAATCGGTTACATCGCTAGCACCGAATTTTTCTGGCTCAGTTTCTTCTGTATTTTCTTCCGATATTGCGTAAGGATCTGCGTCTGGATCCATCATCAAATTTACTTCTGCAGTGACAGATTCTAAATTATTAAATTGTCCTTTTGGATTAAGGTTTGCAAAATAAGTATTTGGAAACGCCAATAAAATATGTAAATGCTTGGAATAATATAAGTAATTTAGGAAAACTAAAATTCCTAAAATATGACTCCACCAAGCGGTTCTCTCGATCATATGAATTGATTCTGAAGAAAAGTTATCAAACAGAGGTACTATAAATTGACTTATTGGATTTCCTATTTCTGCTTGTTGAAAAGTAATGTCTGAGGCATTCATAACGATAAATAAAGTCATCAAAACCATTTCAAAATAAAGAATGATATTTCCATCATTTTTCGGCCATCCCTTCATTTCTTTGCTCAAGAAACGTTTTATATTAGACACATTTCTACGCAACCAAAAAATGACGACAGCAACAAAAACTAAAGCTGCTAAAATTTCAAAAGTACCAATTAAAAATCCGTAAAATCCATTTCCTATAACATCTTTAAACACTCTATGAGTTCCAAATAAACCATCAATAATAATTTCTAAAACTTCTATATTTATAATGATGAAACCGACATAAACTATTACATGTAGAAAACCCGATAGCGGTCTTTTAACCATCTTTGATTGCCCAAGAGCAATCATTATCATATTTTTAAGTCGTTCTTGTTTTTTGTCTGTTCTGTGTGCATCTTTCCCTAATTTAATATTTCTAGACAACCTAAGAATGTTCATCACAAAAAAACCAAAGCCCAACGCTAAAGCTAAAGCAAAAAATATATTTGGTAAATATTCCATATTAGGTGAAATTTATTAAAATTTATTTATTCTCCTCCTTCTCTGATGCTGTTTTTTTATTTGGCGTATAAGGTTTTGCTCTTTTTCCAAATAAAGAAAAATGTACAAATCTCTTTGGATTTAATTTCATTTCTCTTAATAAGTCCTCTAATTCTTTCGACATTGCTGCAATATTATTATACAACTTATCATCTGAAACTAACTTACCAATTGTTCCATTACCTTTATTAATCGTTTCTAACATTTCATTAGCTGAATTCAGAGTAACTTCGGCTTTTCTCATTATCCTACCAATATTCGCATTCGCTAAAGTATCTGAAACTTTTGAAAAATTCTCGGTAATTAACCTCGTATTCTTTACGCTCTTTTTTAAATCTGTAGATGTTGAATCGATTAAACTATTAAAAGACGACATCATACTCATTACCTCCTGAAGAGTACTTTCTAAATTAAGAACAGACCCTCTCAAACTCTTTTGTGTTCTGTAATCTAATACATTGTTTACATTTTTAAATAAAGAATCAGCACTAACCAATACCTTTTCTAATTTTGACTGAATAGGGTCTAATCGTTCTCCAATAGAAGTAAATAAACTAGATTCAGTTTCGCCTTTAAGAGTATCACCAGAAATAGCATTTTCAGCTTGATAATCAGGTATAATTGCTAAATTTGATGGACTTAAAGGACTTGGTGAATATATTTTAACAATACTATTTTTTGAAAAAGGAAAATCTTTTTCAACAGAAAATCGAACAATTAAATGCCCCATTTTTTCCGGTTCGTTATTAAAATCTATTTTATCTACCTTACCTACTTTTAACCCATTTATGGTTACAAAACTTGACTTTGTAAGACCAGAAATATTGTCATACTCAACCTTAAAATAGCGAGTATCTGTATCAAACAAATTTTGACCTTTCAAAAAGTTATACCCCCATATGAATATAGCAATTACTACAATGGCTACAATTCCTGTTTTTAATTCTTTCGACATCGATTAAAATTTAATAACAATATTACTAATAATTTTTGGTTGAAACCTTCTAAACTATTGCAATTTAATGGCTTTTTTAACGGATATTTTTTCTCCATTAAGAAAAGATACAACAAAAGCAGATTTATACCCTTTAGATCTTGCTATTTTTAAAGATTTTTTTACTTGACTGTAATTAGAAGTATTTCCGTAATAATACTTATAAAGTTTTCCAATACGAGTTCGCTGAACTTGCTTAAGACCTTTAAAATTGTAAGATTTTGTTGAAATTGAGTTTTTTCCTGATGCAATCTGAACTTTGTACTCAATGTTTGTTAATTCTTTATTCTCGGGTAAAGGAGCAGTTACGGTATTTAATTTTAAATTTTCAAAATAATTTAAAACAGCCTCTACAATTGCATTTCCCATTTGATCTTGACCTTTTTTAGAATTGAGATATCTTCCCTCCTCTTTGTTTGTCAAAAAACCTAACTCTACCAAAACGCTTGGCATAATAGTTTCACGTAAAACCTGAAAATTATCTTGCTTTACGTTTCTATCATTTCTTTTTAATTTAAAGGCAAAATTATTACGAATTAAGCTAGCTATGGACAAACTTTTGTCCAGATTCTCCTCTTGTAAAAGAGATAAACCAATAACGGATTCCGCGGAATTCGGATCAAATCCTTTGTATTTATCCTTATAATTGTCCTCCAATAGAATAACCGCATTTTCTCTTTTGGCAATTTCAAGATTTTTTTTATTTCCTCTTAAGCCTAATACAAAAGTACCTGCTCCAAAAGCATTCGAAGTGTGTGAATCACAATGTATGGAAATAAACAAGTCTGCTTTTGCTTGATTAGCAACATCTCCTCTTTTCCATAAATCTATAAAAACATCTTTACTTCTTGTGTAAAGAATCTTCATATCTTTCTGTTTAGAAAGTTTTTTACCCACAATTAAGGCTACTTTTAATGCAATATCTTTTTCTTTATAACCATTTCCTAAGTTCCCTGGATCTTTCCCTCCATGACCTGCATCAATAACAATTACGTATTTTTTTTGCCCTAATATTGATGATGAATTCATAAAAAAAATGAAAGAGCACATAAAAACAAGAATATTTCTTGCATTGCCAATAATTTTGTGATTTTCTGTAAATCTCATCAATAAATTTTAACTAATTTTGGCGTTGTAAATTTGGTGCTTCAAATATTGAGCCATATTTTTAACCTAAATACAAAAATAGCATTTATAGCCTTGCAAACAAACCTATCATACATTCTTTTAATTTGCATTATCTTTTTAACAGAATTAGGCTTTTCTCAAGACCTTAAATACAAAAATAAAACAGTAATTGATAAAGTTAAGGAAGATAACATCCTTAAAAGAGATTCTTTAACCTTAAAAAAAACAGATACTCTTGCTTTAGATTCTATTAAACCAAAAGAAACTATAGAAGATATTATTTTACATGTTGCAAAAGATTACACAATCCAGAATGCTAAAGATAAAAAGGTAACACTTTATAACGAAGCTCACATTACTTATACTGATATCGATTTAAAAGCAGGAATAATTGTTCTAGATTACAAGAAAAACACACTTTTTGCAAAAGGAATTATTGATAGTACTGGATACATTCAGCGTCCAATTTTCAATCAGGGAGGACAAGAATCTGAACAAGATTCAATTATTTACAACTTTAAAAGCAAACGCGCATTAATTTATGGCTTAAAAACCAAACAAGGTGAAATGTTTACCTATGGAAAAAAGACAAAACGTGTAAATGACTCAACTATTTATGTTAGAAAAATAAAATTCACGACTTCAGAAAAAAAAGTACCAGATTATTATATTTCGACGAATAAAGCCAAATTAGTTCCTGGCAAAAAGATAATTGTAGGTGCCAGTAATTTAGTTCTTGCAGATATCCCAACCCCTGTTTTTCTTCCTTTTGCCTATTTCCCAATAAGCGAAACGAGCGTTTCTGGTTTTTTAATCCCTGCTTTTGATACGGGGAGCAGTAAAAGAGGTGTTGGCTTTCAAAATGGAGGTTACTATTTTGCTGTAAGTGACTATATGGATTTAACTGTTTTGGGTGATGTATTTTCTAATGGAAGTTGGGGAACAAGAATATCATCAAACTACAATAAACGTTATCGATTTAATGGTAATTTTAGTTTTAATTTTGAAAACAATATTAATGGCATTAGAGGTTTTGATGACTATAATAAAACAAATAGATTCAACATAAGATGGTCGCATAGTCAAGATTCAAAAGCTAGTCCAAACTCAAGATTCTCTGCATCTGTAAATCTAGGTAGTAGCAAATTTTTTAGAGAGTCTCAAAATCAATTTAATGTCTCCCAAACATTAACAAACACGCTTAATTCCTCTATAAATTATAGTAAAACATTTGTTGGCACGCCTTTTAACATGAATCTTACAGCAAGTCATCAACAAAACACAAATACAGAGAAAATTACAATGACCTTGCCATCTCTTACTGTAAACATGAATAGAATATATCCGTTTGCAGGAAAAAATGGAGTACAAAAGACACCAATTCAAAAAATGGGGTTTAATTACACAATGCAAGGTCAATATCTGATTAATACTACCGATGATGAGTTTTTTACGAGTAAAATGTTTGAAACAGCTAGATCAGGATTACAGCACAAAACAGGAACAAATACAAATATAAAAGCATTTAAATTTTTTACTTTATCACCAAGTGTTAACTATGAGGAAACTTGGCAGTTTGATTATATACAAAAAGAATATGATATCACAGATAATGTAATTGTAACAGACACCATAAGAGGATTTAAAAGTTACAGAGAATATAATGCCGGAATTAGTCTATCCACAAACATTTACGGAACTTTTAATTTTAAGAAAGGTCGATTAAAAACACTAAGACACACTTTTAGACCCTCTGTT
Source organism: Polaribacter sp. (assembly GCA_029252865.1). Lineage (GTDB taxonomy): Bacteria > Bacteroidota > Bacteroidia > Flavobacteriales > Flavobacteriaceae > Polaribacter. The sequence goes on along the minus strand of JAQXAP010000028.1, from coordinate 14,554 downwards.
TCTTATTCATATAGACCAGATTTTAAAGACAAATACATTCAACAAGTGCAACAAAGTGCAGATGCAACAGATTTATTAGATTATACGGCTTTTGACCAAGGTATTTATGGCAGTCCATCCTCTGGATTGAGTAACTCCATCGGAATTTCTTTAAACAATGTTTTAGAAGCAAAAATGGCTCCAAAAGAACCTGACAGTGATGAAGAAGATGAAAAAATTACAATATTAAATAATCTAAATTTCAGCAGTTCTTACAATATTGCTGCCGATAGTTTACGTTGGTCGCCAATTAGTTTTTCTGCAGGAACACGCTTATTTAAAGATAAATTAGCAGTTAATTTAAATGGCTCTCTTGACCCCTACAAGGTAGCAGAGTCTTCGAATGGATCAATAACTAGAATAAATGAATTTAATCCAAATATTTTCAGATTAACAAATGCCAATTTAACGGCAAATTACTCCATCTCTAGTGCAGATTTTGATAAAGAGGATAAGAGTAATTCTAAAAAAAATGGTAATGGCGCCCAAGATAGTGGAGATATTATTGGAGCAGACATAAACCCAACTGATAGGTTTGGACAGCAAAATAATATTAATAGTGAGAAAGGTGACCAGAATAAAAAAGCAAAATTATACAACGCAGACATACCTTGGTCCATAAATTTAGCATATTCTGCGAATTATAGAAATAACGGTATTGATGGCGGAAAGATCGGTGTACATAGTATTATGTTTAGTGGTAATTTAGAGTTATCACCTAAATGGAAAATGGGTTATTCTTCTGGTTATGATGTTGAAGGCGGTGCTTTTACATTTTCTCGATTTAATTTCACTAGAGATTTAGATAGTTGGCAATTCAACTTTAATTGGGTTCCTTTTGGAACAAATTCATCTTACACTTTTTTTATAGGTGTAAAATCTTCTGTTTTATCAGACCTAAAATGGGATAAAAATAAACCGCCAGATAGAAGGCTCTTTTAGAATAGTTCTTATCAAATTTATAGTATTTCTTATAACTTCTAAAATACTAACAAAAATAAAAACCATAGAGATTTAATTATTGATGTTTTAATAAATATGTTCAAATGAAAAAAATAATAACTACTAAAAAAGCACCAGCTCCAATTGGGCCATACAATCAGGCGGTCTTGAGTGGAAACACTCTATATACGTCTGGACAAATAGCGATTAACCCTAAAACAGGAAAATTGGTTTTAGATTCTATTAAAGAGGAAACTACACAAGTAATGGAGAATTTAAAAGAAGTTTTAACTGCTGCTGAAATGACTTTTGAAAATGTGATTAAAACATCAATATTTATTTCTGACATGCATAACTTTGGTGAAATAAATGAAATTTACGGAACTTACTTTAATGAAGAAACTGCTCCAGCAAGAGAAACTGTTGAAGTAGCAAACTTACCTAAGTTTGTAAATGTAGAAATTAGTGCTGTCGCAATTAAATAGTAAATTTTTGTAAACGTAGAATATAGAAGTAAAAAACCCTGATAGTTAAAACTGTCAGGGTTTTTTACTTTTCAAAATTTATGCCTTATAAAGAAGCTGCGTATTCAATCAAATCAACAATTTTAGTTGAATAACCCATTTCGTTGTCATACCAAGAAACAACTTTTACAAAATTATCATTTAATGCAATACCTGCTTTAGCGTCAAAGATAGAAGTACGAGTATCTCCAACAAAATCTTGAGAAACTACCATATCTTCAGTATAACCTAGAACACCTTTCATATTTTCACTTTCTGAAGCAGCTTTCATTGCAGCACAAATTTCTGCATATGTAGCTGGCTTTTCCAATTTAACCGTTAAATCTACAACAGAAACATCCATAGTTGGGATTCTGAAAGCCATACCAGTTAATTTTCCATTTAATGCCGGAATTACTTTCCCTACAGCCTTTGCTGCTCCCGTAGAAGAAGGAATTACATTACCAATAGCAGAACGCCCACCTCTCCAGTCTTTCATAGAAGGACCATCAACAGTTTTTTGAGTTGCAGTTGCAGCATGCACAGTTGTCATTAAACCTTCTGAAATTCCCCAATTATCATTTAATACCTTAGCAATAGGAGACAAACAGTTAGTTGTACAAGAGGCGTTAGAGAAAATTTGTTGATCAGCTTTTAACTCTGTATTATTTACACCCATCACAAACATTGGTGTATGATCTTTAGATGGAGCAGATAATACTACTTTTTTAGCACCCGCCTCAATGTGTTTTCCCGCAGTCTCTTCCGTTAAGAAAAATCCCGTAGATTCAATTATATATTCTGCACCAACTTCATCCCATTTTAAATCTGCTGGATTTCTTTCTGCTGTAATTCTTATTGAGTTTCCGTTAACAACTAGTTTACCATCTTTTACATCAACAGTTCCATCAAAAGCTCCGTGGACTGAATCGTATTTTAACATGTATGCTAAGTAATCTACTTCTAACAAATCATTAATTCCTACTACTTGTACATCTTTTCTGTTTACTGCCGATCTGAATGCCAATCTCCCAATTCTACCAAATCCGTTAATCCCTATTTTAATCATTTTATTAGTTTTAATTTAATTCCTTTATGTTGTTATAATATCCGAAATTCTAAGTAGTTCATAGTTTATTGAATGACCACCAGAAATTGCTTCTTTTATATCTGTACTAATTACTACATTATCTTTTAAACCTACCATTAAGTTTGTTTTACCGTCTAATAGTAACTCTACTGCCTTCACCCCTAATCTGCTCGCCAAAACTCTATCAAAACAAGATGGAGCCCCCCCTCTTTGCATATGACCTAGAATACTAACTCTTACATCATACTCGGGTAAGTTTTCTTCTACATATTGAGCTAATTCATAAACGTTTTTACCAGATTTATCACCTTCTGCTACAACAACAATACTTGATGACTTACCAGCTCTCCTACTTTTTTCTAAAGACTCTAACATTCGCTCTAATCCTAAATCCTCTTCGGGTATTAAAATTTCTTCTGCTCCTGCACCAACACCAGCATTTAAAGCTATAAAACCTGCATCACGCCCCATAACCTCAACAAAAAATAATCGATTGTGTGAAGACGCTGTATCTCTAATTTTATCTATAGCTTCTACTGCTGTGTTCAAAGCTGTATCATATCCTAATGTATGTGTTGTACCGAAAATATCATTATCAATTGTACCTGGAATACCAACCACAGGAAAACCAAATTCTTCATTGAAAGTAACTGCTCCTGTAAAAGAACCATCACCACCAATTACAACCAAAGCATCGACTTCGCGTTGAACTAAATTTTCGTAAGCTTTTTTTCTACCTTCTTTAGTTCTGAACTCTTTAGATCTAGCCGATTTTAAAATTGTTCCTCCTTTATTAATTATGTTGTTGACACTTCTTGCTCCTAAATCCACAATATCGTCTTCAATTAACCCTTCGTATCCTCTGTAAATTCCCACACAACCTAGACTGTAATATGCACAAGATCTAACTACAGCTCTAATTGCGGCATTCATCCCAGGGGCATCTCCCCCAGAAGTCATAACTGCTATTTTTTTGATTTTTTTCATATTTTGTAATGTAAAACTACTGCTTTCTAACCATTTAAAATAATAAAACTACGAAATCGTTTTAGGCTGATTTCCGCAAGTATAAGTACAAAAATAAATAATTTTTTAATGGTTTTTATGGTCTTAATTCTTATTTTAAAATCATATTTAATGCAAAACAACCATCTCAATAAAAAATACATTTAAGATTGATTGTAAAAATTATTAATTTCCTTCAAAATTTATTACACCATTTTTTACTTTTTTAATAGTATCATTAATATCAATATCCTTTGTCTTAATTTTTGTTTTATTTTGTTTACTAATTTTCTTTAATAAACCAGAAAGTGTGTTAAAATTTACTTGATAAGAAAGTCCGACACCTTGCGTATATCCTTCTTCTTCTGTTGAGTATTGTATTTCATTTTGTCTATTAAAAATAACTCCTCTAAAATTACCCGCTTTATTTAATAATACTTCAACTTTTACTTCACCTACAACACTGGACTGAGTTTGGGCTCCTACAGGAACTCCAACTTTACCATTAATAATAACCCTATCACTTACCTGGGTACTTACAGAAACATCAACCTGATTATCAATATTTAAACTTTCTATATCATTACCACTATCTCCTTGCTGATAATCTAAGCCTAATTGAAATTTACCATTAGGATTATTTAAGAGGCTTGAAAAAGCCGCAGCAACTGCACTAGAGGCTGTATTTGAAATAGTTTCACCTGCATTAAAATCTACTTTATCTGGATTTGCAAAATTACCAAAAGCCAGTAATGATATAAACTGAGTTGTTTTTTCGTTTACATTATTATCATTTAAAATAAACTCTAGCTCACTCGCAATTATAGGATCAACATTTGTTAACTGTATATCTAAATCTTGTTTAGAACTAAATAAACCACCAGTAATTTTGGTAACTAAATCTACTTCAATTTTTCTATTTGAATTAAAATTTTGTAAAAGCACTCCTGGGTTTGCTTTTGCTTTATAAATAGCTGTTACATCTAAATTTGCTGCGTAAGGATCTCCATTCCAAGAAATGGCACCTCCTTTTTGAATTAAAAATGGTTTATTCACAATTCCGCCATATTTAAAATCATAGACACCATTGTCTATTATATAATCTCCATACATTTCAAACTTACCACGCGTATTAATTCTAATATCCAAATTACCCAAACCATTACCCGATAATTGACTACCATAAATTTCATCAATTACTACTTGAGCTGTTGCATCCTTAGTTACTTCTAAATTTATGTTTAACGAAAGTCCTTTTATTGCCTCTAAAGCAATTTCATTCTGACTTTTTTTCACCCCTGAATCTTTAGTTTTAAAATGAATTAAACTATAATTATCTACAGTTTCAATGTCTTTAAGAGGAACTACAAAATTGGTTCCAGATTTTGTCTTAGCATTAATATCAATTGTTAACTGATCGGTTAAACCCGTTATACTTGCATTACCATCAATAAATGCAGAACCATAATACAATGCTTCCTCTGTATTTTCAGTATCTAAAACTAATAAATTATCAGCCTCAATATTAATATCTAAGAACCATTTATTAAAGTTTTTATGAGAAATGCTGCCAACTAAAATACCTTTTGTGTTATGCTTTGTGTCAATTAAAGAAAATTTCTCGAAAATAAAAGATTGTTCTTGCAATGTAATTATTGATTCTCCTTCGAAATCATAATCTACATTTAGATAAGGAAATTTTAAACCTGCATTTTTCAGACTTAACATTCCTTCCATTTCTGGATTTCCTAGAAACCCTCGTAAATAAAAATCGCCAGAGGCTGCACCTCTTATAGAAGACAAAACGTCTTGGCCTAGAGGACTAAATGCCTTCAAACCAAATTCTTCTAAATACACCTCTAAATCTATTAAAGGTCTTTCTTCTGAAAAATCTATAGAGCCAGTAGCCGCAATACTTTTAACTTTTTCATTATCAATAGATAAATCTACTTTATATTTTTCGTAAGAATTATCTCCCTCTACCTTTAAAGCAAGATCTCCTTGTTTAAAATCGTTTACTTGAAAATCTTTTACAGATAGTGATGCTTGAGGACTATATATTTCATCTTTTTGAACAAAATCAATACTACCCGACAAAACCCCTTTTAAAGCTAAGCTATCTATTTTAGGTAAAAAACTCTGTAATTTGACTTTGGTAAAATCTGCGAATAGTTTTTTTTCTGATTCTCCTTTTAAACTTCCTGATAATGCTAATTTTTGCTCTCCCGAAACTAATTTAAATTGACTAAATTTAAAATCATTCGATTTTAAATCGAAGGTAACTTTATTAGGATTTAATTCATCAGGATTAATATCCCAAACATTCTCTTTAAATTTAAAGGATGATTTTTCTAAACCAACTACAGATTTTCCTACCGGATTAAATGTATAGAAAAAATCGAGATTAAAATCTTCATTTTTTTTCTTGCCCCCCGCAAAAATAGATTTAAAATACAAAGTGTCATTTTGATTTAAACTCAATAAGTTTAATTTCGAAACATTGTAATATTTTGTATTGATTTCAGATGCTGTTAAATGCGAATTATAAAGTGGATTTTGATTATCTGTTCTTAACAAAAGATCTTTTATCTCATTGCCATAAATATCAATTTTAGGTGATGAAATAGTCAGTTTTAATTGATTTTGATTCGCTTTTACTCTTCCTTTGACTTTCGTGTTATCATCAATAGATATATCAGGAAAAAATACTGTAATAATTTGATTATAAATAGTAAAATTAAAATCTAAAAATTGATTTGGTTGAACAATATAAGGAGTATAGTTTGTATAAATACTACCCAAGGCATTTTGAGCAACTGGCAATAATTCTGAAAAAGAAAAATTACCAGAAAGGTACCCATTTGCAATGTCTTTAGAGGACACTTCTATTCTCTTTACATTATTTTTTAAAGAAGAGGTTAAATCAAATTCTTTAAAAATATATTGTTCTTTTTGGTTCGTGTATGAAATGTTATTGAAAGTTGCTTTTCCTGTAATATTATCAAACGTATTCCCTTCTAAATCTAATTCAACTTGACCTTTTAAAACAGCAATACTATCTCTTGTAAAAAGATTTGTTTCTTTTAAATTAAGATATTCAATATCAGATTTAAAATCGAATTTATTTATTTCCGATGATAAATCTGCCAAACCAGTAAACTCCATTTTAAAGTTTTCATCATCAATTCTTAAATCTCCATCAAACTTATTGTTTTGATATTGCCCATTTGCATCAATCGAATTATATACATAGTTCTTAAAATTGAGTTCAGAAACTTTACCGACAAACGAAGTATTAATGTTTTCTAATTTAAAACCACTTCCTATTACATCACCTTTTAAAGAGGTTTTTCCGAATAACGGATTGTTTAATAATGCACCAATATTTAATTTGATTAGCTCTATTTCTCCATTGTAACTGGCATAATCAATGTCATCAATGTTTGAGATTTGTAAATCTGAAACAATGCCTCCTATTTTTGAGTTTAAATTTACATTAGCATCAATTTGTTCTGGAGTAATAAGTACTAACCCTTCGGCCGTAAACTCTCCAAATTTTCTAAATTCTGTTGGCAATCTCTTTCCTAAAACATTGGGCAATATTGCTTTTAACTCATTATAAGATGCTGTAACATTTTTTAGATCACCTTTAAAAACAAACCCCCTTTCAAAGTTAACTGCATTTACAAATTCTAAATCTCCAATTATTTTAATACCTTTTTTTGATTTTAAATTGAGTTTGTTTAATTGAAAATTATTTAATTTTCCGTCTAAGTAACCTGAAAAATTAACTTCATCATTACCACTTAACTCACTATAATATCTATTTAAATCTGACACTGCAATTTTACTCTTATCAAAAATTGCTTTAATATTTACCTTATCATTAAATGATGCCAAATCTTTCCTTTTGTAAGTGAAATCAATATCTGCTTTAATATGAGATTTTCTTGTTTTTAATCTGGTATTTTTAAAATGCATTGCGGTTTTAGAGTAAGAAAAATCTGTTGTTAAACTAGCAACCTCTAAACCCATGTTATCTGTAAAATAAAGCCCTCTTATTTTAGCAAAAAAGTCTGGCCCATAAATAAGCATATCTTGTAAGCTTCCTCCTATATTTTTTGCTGAAAAAGAAATCGGCTTTTTGTTGTTAAAATTAATTAACTTATAATGTAAATCATTTAGATAAACGTTAGAAGAACTCAAAGTAAAAGGTTTAGCTAAAGAATCTTTAGGAGAACTCTCACCAAAACTATCAATAAAAATAGCCATATTATCATCCGTGTCCCCTTTATAAGTTTTCATATAAACATAAGCTCCATCAATAGAAACACTTCCAAGATTGACTTCATTGTTTAAAACTTTTTTTGCATTTAAAAGAGAGGTATTAAGATTTTTTACAAAAATTAAAGTGTCTTGGTGATGGTCCTTAATTTCAACCCCTTTTAACTGAATATTTCCTAAAAAAGATAAATCTATTTTTTTAATAGAAATGGATGTATTAAAATTTTTTCTTAATTTTTGAGTAGCGTAATTTGCTAATTTCGATTGAACTGCTGGAACAGAAAATAAAACACTCAACAATAAAAAGAAGAGTACAAAGTACCCTAACCATTTCAATATTTTTTTTCCAACTTTTTTGATAACTTTTATTTATTTTAATTTTTAGAATAATCTGATATGCGAATCAAAAATATTGCCAATTACTACAAAGAACGTGCAAATTTAATAAAGTATTAAATTTCTATTCTTAAAAAAGAGAGACAACATAAAATTATTCTTAATTTTGTCTTTAATTACTATTTTAATGGAAAAACCTGTTTATATATTAGGGATTGAATCTTCATGCGATGACACCAGTGCTTCTATAATTTGCAACGCAAAAGTAATAAGCAATATTGTTGCAAATCAAGAAATACACTCAAAATATGGTGGGGTTGTTCCTGAGTTAGCGTCTAGAGCACATCAACAAAATATTGTTCCTGTTGTGCAACAAGCAATTGAGCAAGCGAATATTACTAAAGAAGATTTATCTGCAATCGCATTTACCCGCGGTCCGGGATTAATGGGATCTTTGTTAGTGGGTACTTCCTTTGCTAAATCATTGGCTTTAGGTTTAAAAGTTCCATTAATTGATGTAAACCACATGCAAGCCCATATTTTATCACATTTTATTGAAGATGCTACTAATAAAACACCTCCTTTTCCTTTTATTTGTCTCACGATTAGTGGTGGACACACTCAAATTGTAAAAGTAACTGATTACTTTAAAATGGAAGTTTTAGGAGAAACAATTGATGATGCAGTTGGTGAAGCTTTTGATAAATCGGCTAAAATCTTAGGATTAAAATATCCTGGCGGACCTTTAATTGATAAGCATGCTAAATTAGGAAATCCAAAAGCGTTCCCTTTTACAAAACCAAAAGTAGGCGATTTAAACTTCAGCTTTAGCGGATTAAAAACCGGAATTTTATATTTTATTCAAAAACAAGTAAAAATTAACTCAAAATTTATAGAAGAAAATTTAAATGATATTTGTGCATCCATCCAATACACAATTGTGGAAATTTTAATGGACAAATTAAAAAATGCTGTAAAACAAACTGGAATTAAACATATTGCAATTGCTGGTGGAGTTTCCGCCAATTCTGAAATTAGAAATCGATTACAATTAGCCGAAAAACATTTCGGGTGGACAACTTACATTCCGAAATTTGAGTATACAACAGATAACGCTGCAATGATTGCAATTACTGGATATTTAAAATATTTAAACAATGATTATTCTAATGTTGCTATTACAGCAAAAGCACGTTTAAAAGTTACAGAATAATCTATGATAAATTTTAAAAAAAGACTCTTATTTAATGTCTACTATTTTGTTTCATGGATTGTTTATTTTGTTTTTTTACGCCTTTTCTTTTTACTTTACCATATTGACAAAACAAAAGAGCTAGAGGGGTTTACTGCAATCAAAACATTTTTGTACGGACTACAATTAGATATCGCTTTTACTGCATACCTATCTATTATTCCGTTTTTATTAATGATATTATCCGTCTATATCAACTCAAAAAAAATTGGAACAATTATAAAATGGTATTCTTCTATATTATTAGTTTTCATTAATTTACTTTTACTTATTGATGCCGGGTTATATCAATCTTGGGGAGTTCGTTTAGACACAAGTATACTTCCCTATTTAAACACACCTGAATTAATGGTCGCCTCTGTTTCTAGCTTTCAATTAATTTTTGGTATACTTTTTTGGGTATTGCTTTCTGTTATATGTATTAAAATATTTAAAACCATTATCAACAAAAAAATAGAAAAAGTAAGAGTTAGCCATTGGATACAAATACCTGCTTTCTTATTATTAACCGCAAGCTTAATTATTCCTATACGAGGCGGGTTTCAAACGATACCTGTTAACCAAAGTAATGTATATTTTTCTAATCAAATGTTTGCAAATCATGCTGCAATAAATTTTACATGGAATTTTTTCAATACACTTACACATAAAATTGATGGTAAAAATCCGTATAAATATTTTGATGATGAAGTTGCTCAAAAAATTATCAATAAAAATAGAACCAAACTTTTAACAGCAAATACAGATAGCATTCTAAACACTCCAAAACCAAACGTAATTTTAATTTTTTGGGAAGGATTAACCGCGAAAGTTGTTGGATCTTTGGGAGGAGAACCAACGGTTACACAAAACTTAAATAAACTTTCTGAAGAAGGTATTTTATTTACAAACTTTTATGCAAATGGAGACAGAACAGATAAAGGAATTCCTGCAATTTTAAGTGGTTATTACCCTCCGCCAATAAAAAGAATTATGAGAATGCCTCATAAAACAAGGAGCTTACCAATGTTGCCTCAAAAAATGATTGATTTGGGTTACAAAACATCTTTTTATTATGGTGGTGACTTAAATTTCGGTAATATGAATACGTATTTACGAAATGCTGGAATTACAAATTTTGTAGATGGAAATGAGTTCGATGAAGAGGATTGGAATTCTAAATGGGGAGCTCACGATCACGTTTTGATGAATCGTTTATCTAAAGATTTAGAAGGTGAACAACAAACACCTTTTTTTAAAATTGCTTTAACGTTAAGTAGTCATGAGCCTTATCAATTTCCTGATGAATATAAATTTGGAAAAGATAATGAGGATAATAAATTTAGAAGTTCTCATGTATACACAGATAAAACAATTGGTAAATTCATTGAATCGGCAAAAAAACAACCTTGGTATAAAAATACTTTAATTGTTATTATGGCTGACCATGGACATAGTTCTCCTAAACATGAAGGACCGTTTAATGCCTCAATACGATATAAAATCCCAATGTTATGGTTGGGTGGTGCAGTACATAAACCTGGTTTAAAAATCGATAACTTTTCTAGTCAAGTAGATTTTCCTTACACATTGCTAAATTTATTAAAAGCAAATAATTCTGATTTTACTTTTAGTAAAAACATCTTTAATACATCTGATCATCAATATGTGCATTATCTTTTTAACAAAGGTTTTGGTACAATTACAAAAAACGGAGCTTATATCTATGATTACGTCAGTAAAAAAGCAATTTTAGAAAAAGGCAAAGAAACGACAAAATTAGATTCTTTAGGAAAAGCTATTTCTCAAAATGCTTTCCAAGATTTTATGGACAGAAAATAGATGTTTTTCACTCTTAATATTCCTACGCAAAAAACCGGACTTATTAGATTTCTGTGTAGATTTTTTTTTACAAAGTTATATCATTACAAATATTTTAACTAGTATTCCAAACCAATCACATCTCTAACAGAATCTATGGTTTTAATCAAATTCTTAGAGAACTGGAAAGTCATAAAATCACTTTCTTTCTTATTGTTTCTTAAAAGACTATTGAAATGTTCGATTTCAAAATTATAACCGATGGATTTGGTGTTAAAATCAATAGTTTCTTCCTTACCATTTTTTAAAATGGTGATTGTTGAGGGTTCATGAAAACGAGAATTTATTTTTACCACTGCATTGTCAAAAGTAAAAATGGCATGCGTTGGTGTTTGCTCTAATAGAGAACTTTTTAAAATTGCTTTTGCATTCTTATAATTAAAAGTGATATTACATTCTGAGTCTGCTCCGTTTTCAAAAAAATTAGCATCTGCATCAATCGTATCAGGTTCACCTAAAGCAGCTAATGCCGTAAAAATTGGGTAAATACCAATATCTAATAAACTACCTCCACCAACTTCTTTTTTAAAAACCCTACTATTTGTATTGTATTTGTTGTAAAAACCAAAATCTGCTTCAAGTTCTTTTAATTTACCAAACTTTTCACTTTTAACAATGTTTAAAACATATTGAAAATGCGGTAAAAAATACGTCCACAATGCTTCCATTAGCAAAATATTATTTTCTTCGGCAACAGTAATCATTTCAGTAACTTCTTGCAGATTCATCGCAAAGGGTTTTTCACATAAAACTGCTTTTTTGTTTTGTAAACAGAGTATTGTATGTTCTTTATGAAAACTATGTGGCGTTGCAATATAAATAGCATCAACCTGAGTATCTTTAGCTAAATCTAAATATGAATTATAGGCTTTTTTTGCGCTGTACTCTGTTGCAAACTCATCAGCATTTTGCTTACTTCTGGATGCTACAGCAAATAGTTCTGCATTTTCTACAGTTGCTAAATCAGTAGCAAATTTATTAGCTATTTTACCAAGACCGATAATTCCCCAACGTATATTTCTTATGTTATTACTTTTCAACTACAATTGTTTTATCAAAATTAAAATAACCTAATAAGAAGAATAAAATTATTAAAGAGACTACATGAGTAATACTTAAGGAAACATCATTTAAAATATCATAAGAAATTTTAAAAATCACTACCGAGGTTATGATTAAAGTAATTTTGCTTTGTTTACTTATAGATTTAAAAACAAACAATAAAGAGAAAAATGAAACCAAAATACAACCTATAAAGTTTAACCATAAATAACTAATAATTGGATCTAAACCTTTTACTTCTAAATTATAGATTCCGAAGTAAAAAATTAAACAAATTAACACCTGCGTAATTAAAGCTGCTTTAAAAACAGCATTCCCATCTACTTTTTTAAAGAAAAATGCAAGTAAGAAAATCCCTAAAACGTTTCCATAGAAAATAGAACCAATAATATTTACCAACTGAATTAAATTATCGAATAAATTAGCCACACAAGCCACCGAAATGGCAATTAACCCCCAAACCAAAGTAAACCATTTAGAGGCCTTTACATAATGTTCTTCGCTTTTATGTTCTTTTACATTTCGTTTATATAAATCAATCGCAGTTGTACTTGCCAATGCATTTAATTCTGATGCGGTAGAAGACATTGCTGCAGATAAAATTACCGCCAATAAAAGGCCAATTAAACCTCTTGGTAAATTGTTTAAAATAAAGTGAATAAATACATAATCTTTATCATTAGATTCTATTTTATCTATTGATTTTTCATCCACTTTTTTTATAATTTTTTTAGCTGCTGCTTTTAACGCTAAGTCTTTTGCATTTAACTCTAGAATTCTCTCTTTTTCTTCAAGCTGAAACCCGTCAGAAAACAACAACCTTTTATCATTTTCTATAATCAAATGTTCATCCTCTAATGCTCGATATTCTGATAAAAATTTAGAATTTGCAATTGCGTCATTTGCCGTTGGGTTGAAGTTTAAAGGAGAAGTATTAAATTGATAAAACACAAAAACCATGACACCAATTAACAAAATAAAAAACTGCATTGGCACTTTCAATAATCCGTTAAAAATTAAACCCAACTGACTCTCTCTTATAGATTTACCCGATAAATAACGCTGCACCTGACTTTGATCTGTACCAAAATACGACAACATTAAAAATGTTCCTCCAAGAACTCCAGTCCAAACCGTGTATCTATTACTTAAATCAAAAGAAAAATCTAAAACTTCCATTTTATTACTTGCACCAGCAATTTCCAATGCATTAGTAAACGTAATATTTTCCGGAAGCTGACTCATAATCATAAAAAACGCGATTAACATTCCAATAAAAATGATGATCATTTGTTGTTTCTGAGTTACATTTACTGCCTTTGTTCCTCCGGAAACAGTGTAAATAATAACCAAAAAACCGATAATAATATTCAACGTTAATAAATCCCAACCTAAAACTGACGATAAAATAATTGCAGGTGCAAAAATGGTAATTCCTGCTGCCAAACCTCTTTGAACCAGAAATAAAATTGCAGCTAAACTTCTAGTTTTTAAATCGAATCGTCCTTCTAAAAACTCATATGCTGTATAGACTTTTAACTTGTGATAAATAGGTATAAAAACTACACAAATAATCACCATTGCAATGGGCAACCCGAAGTAAAACTGAACAAACCCCATTCCGCTATGAAAAGCTTGTCCTGGAGCAGATAAAAACGTTATGGCACTCGCTTGTGTTGCCATTACAGATAAACCAATCGTCCACCATTTTGAGTCATTTCCTCCTTTTATGTAGTCAGTAACATTGTCGTTTTTCCTAGTTACGTAAGTTCCGTAAGCAACAATAAAAATTAGTGTAAGAGATAAAATAATCCAATCTACGGCGTGTAATTTACTTTCTATCTCCATCAATTAAACTGTAAAATAATTAGAGATAAAATAAAACATAATCATATAAACGATATTGGCTATTAAAACTAATGAATACTCTTTTTTCCACGTATATTTTTGTTCTTTCATTCTATTATATTTTACTTTTGACACTGTTTCATGCTTTTGATACTTGTTTTTGTTATTTCGAAAAAGAATAAAATAGAGCTCAAATAAATCGCTAAACCAGGATTAAGCTTCTTTGATTAATTTCTGTAGTTTCATGTTTAAACAACTCTTATTAAGACAGAGGTTACTTTAAAAATTGCATGACTAACTTTGAAACTTTATTCTTCCTTTCCAACAGATAAC
>JAQXAP010000145.1 GCA_029252865.1 Polaribacter sp. | reverse complement strand
AATTCAACAACATTATTACTTCCATCTGTGGTTACTGCATTTACAGGAGTAGATTGAGCAGATTTATTACCTGCTTCGTCTTTTGCCAAAATTGAAACACTGTATGTTGTAGATTCGGTTAAACCGTTAATACTATAACTCGTATTTGCTGTCGATGCATTAAATGTTCCATCAACAAAAACATCATAACCAGCAACTGCTGTATTATCTGAAGAAGCCGTCCAGCTAGCTTTAAAACCATTACCGGTTTGGTTTGTTATTGTTATATCTGCTGGTACAGTTGGTGCTTCGTTATCTATTGTCGTTGTGCCATTTATGGCTGTAGATTCAGCAGATTTATTATTTGCAATATCTTTAGCTAATACTGTAATTGCATATGTAGTATTTGAGTTTAATCCTAAAATAGTATAGTTTGTATTTGTAGTATTACCGTTTAAATTACCATTAACATAAACTTCATATTTAGTAACAGCTACATTATCTGTTGAGGCTGTCCATGAGACGCCGATTGATGAAGTTGTAAAATTGCTTAAACTAACATTTGTGGGTACAGTAGGAGCTTCTTTATCTGAAGATGTATAAATACCCCAAGAGTCTAAAGCAGGAGTACCTCCCCAAATTCTTGTTGCTAAATAAGCATTGTCAATAAAAGGGTTTCTATTTCCTTGTGCATACGTATTACTTGTATTTCCATGATATGTGTTGCGTTGTCTTTCAAAATCAGAAACAGGATCTTCTACATTCCATTCTAAAAATAAATCAATCATGTCATCAGGAGTAGAAGAAGTACTTCCAACACCAACACCATTCGGTTTACATCGGTCACCATAGCGAATATACATATACATCATCATTCTTGCAATATCGCCTTTCCATTCATCACCTGGATACCATCCACCAGAAACACTTCCTGAATTACCAGAGCCATTAGCAAACTTTTTATTCCCTCTATCGCTATTGTAACCGACATCTGACGGCCTTAAGTGATGTGCATCTGCACCAGGACCAAAATCTTCTAAATTTGGCGTACCTAGAGATTTTGCATAGGTGTGTTCTCTATTCCAATCTCCTTGGCCTCCACCATTTTGGTTAACACCTCTGGTTCTTGCTGTTTTTCCACTTGCTGAATATCCGTAAATTAGTATAACTTCTGAACTATTTTCAGGATTTAAATCTCCTTCTTGAAAAGCACCCCAACCGTAGGACAAAATATTTGTATGTGCACTTATTGTTTTGGAGACTAAATTTTCTTTCAAAGCGATGCCCTCGGCGGTTAAGTCTACATCATTGTAGTAGCTCTCTTGAGCTGCGATAGCAAATGTTAAAATAAATGATAATAGAAGTAGTGTTTTTTTCATTTTTTAGAATTTAAAAACGACTCAAAGGTGAGTCGTTTTTTATTATTGCGTAAGTTAAAAAAAAATTAGTTTTTAATTAGTTTTTTTGTCATAAACTGTTTGCCAGAATTAATCTTTAATAGATAAACACCTGTTGCGAATTTTGATATATCAATACTGTTTTTACTTTTTGTAACTTCTGTAGACTGCACTAATTTACCTAAAATAGTGTAAACATTAATTGTGGCATCTTCTGTAACACTGAAATAAACTTTATTTCCGTTTACAGGATTTGGAAACATTTTAAAAGATTCAAAAATATTACTTTTTGTACTTAATGTCGAAGTGTGACTTCCGATATCATCAAAAGTATTTTCAGGGTAAGCTGTCCATTCACCTTGTTCATCAAAGGTATCATTAGGTACAGATATATTGCTATTTCTTCTTAATGTTACATTCTCAATATGTTTACTAGTATTATTTTCTTCACCAATAATGTCAATCAATACTCCATTTTTAAATAAACCTACGGGGTCGTTTCCATTGAAACTTAAGGGAGATGCAAATTTGTAAGGTGCATTTTGATTATTAGGAACTATTAAATCTGCATTGTCTGTTAATTCTGCCGCTGATGAACCAGAATGAATAATTACAAACACATCGTTAGGTACAATTCCTGTAATAGGTTCACTGTGTGCAGAGAACTCAGCTTTGTCTAGAGGTAAGTCATCTACCCAAGAACCTCCATTAGATTGTTTTTGAATACTGTAACCTACTAGACTAATTGTAGCACTCGATAAATTTACAATTTCGATAGCTTTATTGTTACCTCCATCTGGTTCAACATATTCCGATATAAATAGTTCTGAAACTCCATTAGAACTTCCATCTGTCGTTAAAGCGTTGACTACTGAGCTTTTAGCAGATTTATTATTGTCTACATCTATTGCTAAAACTTGTGCACCATAAGTTGTTGATGAATTTAACCCTGTAACTGTATAAAACAGTTCTGATGTTGATGCAGTTAAATTACCATCAATATATACTTCGTAGCCAGAGATAGCATTATTATCTGTAGAGGCAGACCAATTAACTTTAAAAGAAGAGTCTGAAACATTACTAACAACAAGGTCTGTAGGTACTGAAGGAGCTGATGTATCTTGTAATGTTTTTCCATTTACTGCAGAAGACTTTGCAGATTTATTATTTATAATATCTTTCGCCTCAACTGTGAACGCAAATGTTGTATTCGTTTTTAAATTTTCGATTGTTATACTTGTGTTTGCTGTTTGTGCGGTTAAAACATCATCTACATAAATATTGTAACCGGTAACACCAATATTATCTGTAGAAGCTGTCCAAGAGACATCAATAGTTGTTAATGTAATATTACTTAAAGAGACATTTGTTGGGGTTGTAGGCGCTTCAGTATCACTACTTGTGTAAATCCCCCATCGATCTTCTGCAGAATCTCCTCCCCAAATTCTTGTAGCTAAATAAGGGTTATCAATAAAAGGATTTCTATTTCCTTGAGCAGCATTATTAGAAGTGTTTTCGTGATATGTGTTTCTATCTATTTCTATCTGAGAAACCGGATCCTCTGCATTCCATTTTAAGAATAAGTCAATCATGTTATCTGGAGTAAATTCATTACTACCTACACCAACAACTGAAGGTAAACAAACATTTCCGTAACGAACATACATATACATAATCATTCTTGCAGCATCACCTTTCCATTCATCACCAGGGTACCAAGCATTGGTATTTGGACCATCTAAGCCAGCAAAAGTATCAGTTGAAAAATTAGAATTTCCAGTTCCTCTACCGTATTTTCTGTTGTTTCTGGTAGAATTACGAGTTTTATCTGCTGCTCTTAAATTATGAACATCTGTAGCTATTCCTGGAATAGCAGTATTCATCTCAGGATTAGCCAATGATTGAGGGAAAATATGCTCTCTGTTCCAAACAAAATTACTTCCACTACTACCTTGTTGCAGATTTTTATCACGTGTTCTATCATTCGTTATATCTTGATCACTGCCATTTTCCCAACCATAGAATAATACAACTTCACTTGTGTTTGATTTGTTTTCGTCAGTGGCCTTGGTAGCATCCCAAACATCAGGATTACCACTTGTATAAGGCAAAGGATTGGTGTGTGTTGCAATAATTTTTGCGGCTAACTCATCTTTTAACGCTAGCCCAGTTAAAGTTTTATCTACATTATTATAATAAGCTTCTTGAGAAAAAGAAACTGAAAATGAAGTAATAAAAAGTAATAGAAGTAGTTTTTTCATCATTTAGATTAATTTTAAATTGAATAAATAAATACTTTCTTTTTCAGCAATAACAACTCTCAACCTAGCAATAAATTATGAGTTTTCTTTTTTTTCTAAAAGTGCCATATAAAATCCGTCGAAACCAGAAATATGAGCCAAGACCTTTTTGTCTGATACAAAGGTAAAATCTTTTCCTGATTCAGATGTTAAGAAATTATTAACATGATTTTGGTTTTCTGATGGTAAAACAGAACATGTTGCATAAACTAATTTTCCTCCTGGTTTTACCATTTTAGAATATTGTTGTAAAACATCTTGTTGTGTTTTCTTAATATTTTCAATAAATTCTGGTTGCAACTTCCATTTAGAATCTGGGTTTCTGCGTATAACACCTAATCCAGAACAAGGAGCATCAATTAAAACTCTATCTGCTTTTCCGTGTAACTTTTTGATTGGTTTTGTGGAATC
>JAQXAP010000014.1 GCA_029252865.1 Polaribacter sp. | reverse complement strand
GTCCAACAACTAAGTCAACAATTTTTTCTTCCTCTAAAAACTTTTCTTTCAATCGTTCAGCCATGCATCCTAAAACACCAACTTTCATGGTTGGATTTACTTTTTTCACAGCATTATACTTCTGCAAACGTCTTCTGACTGTAGTTTCTGCTTTTTCTCTAATAGAGCAAGTGTTTACTAAGACCAAATCTGCTTCTTCAAGGACTTGAGTTGTATTATAGCCCTCTTGATCTAAAATAGCGGCAACAATTTCACTATCGTTCATATTCATTTGGCAGCCATAGCTTTCTATAAATAGTTTTTTAGTGTTTTGTTTTTTATTTTCGGTCACAAGAGCTTTCCCTTGTATTTTTTCATCTATGATTTTTTCAACGTGTTCCATCTCTAATTTTATCAGTAAAACAGTTACAAAGATACAACCAAATTTGATTTTTTGTGACAAATTGGCAGAAAAATAGTATTAAAATTCTGTTAGTTATTTATCGAAAAATAAAGAAAAAATTTTTTTTCACAAAAATCTGTCTACTTTTGCAAATAAAAATAGTGCGTTTTTAAAGCGTTTTTAGTATTAAATAGATTTAAATGGCAAAGAATTTAGTAATTGTAGAGTCACCAGCAAAAGCAAAAACCATTGAGAAATTCCTTGGTAAAGATTTTCAGGTAGAATCTAGCTACGGTCATGTAGCAGACTTACCATCAAAAGAATTAGGAATTGATGTCGAGGGCGATTTTAGTCCAAAGTATATAATTTCAGATGATAAAAAACCTGTTATGAAAAAACTAAAGTCTTTAGTTAAAAAAGCAGAAACAGTTTGGTTGGCAAGTGATGAGGATCGCGAGGGAGAAGCAATTGCATGGCATTTAAAAGAGCAACTAGAATTAAAAGAAGAAAATACCAAACGTATTGTATTCCATGAAATAACTAAGAAAGCTATTTTAAAAGCAGTTGAAAATCCAAGAGACATCGATTACAATATGGTGAACGCACAACAAGCACGTAGGGTTTTAGATAGGCTTGTTGGATACGAGTTGTCACCAGTGTTATGGAGAAAAGTTAAAGGGGGCTTATCTGCAGGAAGAGTGCAGTCTGTTGCGGTAAGGTTAATTGTTGAAAGAGAAAGAAGTATTCAAGAATTTAAATCAGAAACACATTATAAGGTAGTTGCTGAATTTTCTAATAATGAAGGAAAAAAGTTTAAAGCTTCAATTCCAAAGAATTTTAATTCTCAAAAATCGGCTGAGGACTTCCTAAATTCATGCTCAGATGCTGATTTTTCTATTGCAGAGTTAACTAAAAAGCCAGCTAAAAAATTACCGGCAGCTCCGTTTACAACTTCAACTTTACAACAAGAGGCTTCCCGTAAATTAGGGTTTCCTGTTGCAAAAACTATGCAGGTTGCACAACGCTTATATGAAGCTGGGTTAATCACTTATATGAGAACAGATAGTGTTAACTTATCTGTAGAAGCAAGAAATGCGGCTGAAGAAGAAATTACAAATTATTATGGAGTAGAATATAGTAAGCAACGTGTTTTTAAAACAAAAGCAAAAGGAGCTCAGGAAGCTCATGAAGCTATTCGTCCTACAAATATGAAAATGCACTCTATCGATACTGAGTTTGATCAAACTAGATTATATGATTTAATTTGGAAAAGAACTTTAGCTTCTCAGATGAGTGATGCTCAATTAGAGAGAACCAATTTTAAAATAGAAAACTCTAAAAATGAAAAAATCTTCACAGCGAATGGGGAAATGATAAAGTTTGAAGGTTTCTTAAAGGTTTATCTAGAAGGAAATGATAATGAAGAAGAGGAGCAAGCTGGAATGTTACCACTGTTAAAAGTAGGTGAGCATTTAGATTACAATTTTATAAATGCTACACAAAGGTTTACAAGTCCTCCTTACAGATTTACAGAAGCTTCTTTGGTAAAGCGATTGGAGGAATTGGGTATTGGTAGGCCTTCTACATATGCGCCCACGATCTCTACAGTACAAAGAAGAAGTTATGTGGAAAAAGGGCAGGATGATGGTTTAGAGAGGGTTTATGAACAGATGATCTTGTCTTTAGGTTCTGTGAAAAGCACAGAGTTGAAAGAAAGAACGGGTTCAAATAAAAATAAATTAATTCCCACGGATATTGGGAACATCGTAAATGATTTTTTAGTTGCCAATTTTTCTAATGTTCTAGATTTTGGTTTTACCGCGAAAGTAGAATCTTCTTTTGACGATATCTCCGAAGGAAATGAAGATTGGACAGAAATGATAAAAGGTTTTTATACGAAGTTTCACGATATTGTTGAAGATGTTAAAGAAAATGCGGAGAGGGAAAGCGGAGAACGTATTTTAGGAAAACATCCAGAAACGGGAAAAACGGTTTTAGTTCGTCTCGGTAAATTTGGTCCAATTGCACAAATTGGAGCTCCGGAAGATGAGGAAAAAGTCTTTGCTAGTCTAAACAAAGACCAAAATTTAGGAACTATCACGATAGAAGAAGCGTTAGAGTTGTTCCTGCTTCCTAAAACATTGGGCGTGTATGAAGATGAAGAGGTAGTTGTTTCTAATGGGCGTTTTGGGCCTTACATTCGATTCGGAAAGATGTTTGTCTCTTTGGATAAAGGAGAGAATCCAATGGAGGTTGATTTGTCCAGGGCAATAGATTTGATTGTTGCAAAGCAGAAAGCCGATGCGCCAATTTATCATTATGAAGATTTACCTGTACAGAAAGGTACTGGGCGTTTTGGGCCATTTTTGAAATGGAATTCAATTTTTATTAATGTAAGTAAGAAATATGATTTTGATAATCTTACAGATGAAAATATTGTAGAGTTAATTGAAATTAAGAAACAGAAAGAGATAGATAAAGTTATTCATAATTGGGAAGATGTTGGTATTCGATTAGAAAAAGCACGATGGGGACGTTTTAATTTGTTAAAAGGAAAGATTAAAATAGAATTACCTAAGACGACAGAAGCGGTTAAGATAACTAAGGATCAGGCTGTTAAGATGATTCAAGCGAAGGCGCCAAAGAAAAAAGTAACAAAGAAAAAAAATCCTGCAAAAAAAATAACGAAAAAGAAATAGTTATTTATTATATTGCGACTTGATAAAAAAAATTGATGAATAAGGATTTCTTAACCCCCGTAAAAGAATCTGTTATATCGCATCTTGCGATACAGCCTAGTTTATGCTTGGGGCATACAATTAGAATTCATACAGAACAAGAAGGCGTTCCTGACCTAGAAAACGTAAAAATCGCAATTTTAGGAGTTCAAGAAGATAGAAATTCAGCAAATAATTTTGGTTGTGGGGATAACTTACATTTTATACGTACAAAATTGTATGAATTGTTTCCAGGAAACTGGAATGCTCCAATAGCTGATTTAGGAAATGTTTTAAAGGGAGCTTCTGTTACTGACACTTATTTTGCAGTTTCAGAAATTGTAACAGCTTTGCTTAAGAAAAACATAATTCCACTCATTATCGGTGGAGGTCAAGATTTAACTTATGTGAATTACAGAGCATATGACTCATTAGAACAAACTGTGAATATTACTGCGGTAGATAGTAGATTCGATTTAGGTAATTTAAATGATGAACTAACCTCTCAATCTTATTTAAGTAAGGTGATAATGCAAGAGCCAAACAACTTATTCAATTATAGTAATGTTGGTTATCAGACATATTTCAATTCACAAGATGAAATAGAGTTACTCGATAACTTATTTTTCGATGCTTACAGATTGGGAAAAGCAAAGGAATTAGAGAATATTGAGCCTGTGTTTAGAAATGCAGATATCGTTTCTATAGATTTAGGATCTGTAAGGCAAAGTGAGGCTCCTGCAAATAAAAACGCTTCTCCAAATGGTTTTTATGGAGAAGAAATTTGTGCAATTTCAAGGTATGCAGGATTAAGTGATAAAGTATCTTCTTTCGGTATTTATGAGTACAATTCTAAATTAGATAATAACCATCAAACAGCACATTTAATAGCTCAAATGGTTTGGTACTTTATTGAAGGAGTGAATTTTAGGGTAAAAGATTACCCATTCTCAGGAAAAGAGAATTATCAAAAATTTACAGTTTTGTTAGAAGACGATGAGCCTTTAACATTCTATAAAAGTAATAAATCGGGAAGATGGTGGTTAGAGATAAAAATAGTGTCGGATAATAAATACAAAAGACATGCGTTAATACCATGTACTTATAATGATTATAATGATGCTATAAAACAAATTATCCCTGAAAAATGGTATAAGGCAATGCAAAAATTAGTATAATTAAAAAAGGTTGGAATAACATAGCGTTAAAATACAATTTGATTATTGTTTTTTAGCAAAAAAAATAATAGGTTTACGGACTTTATAGTAAAGACATTTTAGAATATGAAAAAAGCAGCAATATTTGCACTTTTAATGGTAGTTTTTTACAGTTGTGGCTCTAATGATAGAGGAGAGTTAGTAGGGGTTAAATCAAAAAAGAAATGGTTTTCAGAAAAACCATTTGGTACAACTTTAATACCCGGTGGGTCATTTACAATGGGTAAACAAGATCAAGATATTATTGGTACTGTTAACGCTCCAACAAAAACAGTTACTGTAAGGCCATACTATATGGATGAAACAGAAGTTACAAACAATGAATACAAAGCTTTCGTAGTTTGGGTAAAAGATTCTATTGTAAGAACTAGGTTAGCTTATCAACAAGAAATGGCTGGTATGATTGGGTCGCCTAACGCAGATGGAACAGCATTGTCTGGTGGAATTCACGATTATGCTTTTGCTGTTCAAGATACAACGGATGCAAGTGCATACCAAAAATATATGTACGACAATTATTATAGTTTAGGCGACGGCATGGATTCTATAAAACCATTAAATTGGGAAAATGATATTATTTGGAATAAAGAAGAATTTCCTGATTTAGACTATGTAGAGGTTATGGATTCTTTATATATACCGAGAGAAGAAGCTGTAGACGGAGTTAGAACTTTTAATACAAAATTCTTAAAGTATAGATATTCTTGGTTTGATAGAGACAATGCAGCGAGAAAAGGAGGTAATAGAAAAGATTTTGTTAAAACAGAATTACTTAATATTTATCCAGATACAACGGTTTGGGTGAAAGATTTTAACTATTCATATAACGATCCAATGCATTTAAACTATTTTAATCACCAATCTTATGGCGATTATCCTGTAGTTGGTGTAACTTGGGGACAAGCAACTGCTTTCTGTAATTGGAGGACTAAAATTAAAAACGATTACTTAAAAAATAAGAAAAATGCAACAGCAGTTCCTAATTTCAGGTTACCAACCGAAGCAGAATGGGAATATGCTGCAAGAGGAGGTTTAGAATTTGCAACATATCCTTGGGGTACAGGAGGAACTACGAGTGACAGAGGTTGTTTTTTAGCAAACTTTAAACCAGTAAGAGGAAATTACGCTGTAGATGGAGCGCTCTACACAATGGAAGCTAAATCATACAACGCAAACGATTACGGTTTATATAATATGGCAGGAAATGTCTCTGAATGGACAAATACTGCATATAATTTATCCTCTTATCAGATGGCATCTACAATGAACCCAAATGTTGAAGATAGAAAAAATAAAAGGAAAATAGTACGCGGTGGTTCTTGGAAAGATGTAGCATATTTTTTAGAAGTTAGTTCTAGAGATTTTGAATATGCAGATACTGCAAGAAGTTATATTGGTTTCAGAACCGTACAAGATTACATTGGTACATCGAATTAATTAATAAATAAATAAACAAATTAAAAAAAAAGAACTATGGCACAGTCAAAAAAGCAAAAACAATTAATGAACTTCGTTTATGGAATGGGAGCAGCAGTTGTTATTATTGGAGCACTATTTAAAATTCAACATATTAGTTTAGACCTTGGAGTATTTGAAATATCTGGTGGAGTAATGCTAACAATTGGTTTAGTAGTAGAAGCATTTGTTTTTGCAATTTCAGCATTTGAACGTGTAGAAGAGGATTTAGATTGGACGAAAGTATATCCTGAATTGGGTGCTGATGGTGTTAAATCAGGAAAAGAATTGGGTGCTCAAGGTTTATTATCTCAGAAATTAGATAATTTACTACAAGAAGCAAATATAGATGCAGGTTTAATGGAGAGCTTAGGAACAAGTATGAAGAACTTTCAGGGAGCTGCAGAAGGTTTATCGTCGGCATCAGAATCTATTTCAGCAACGAATAATTACAACGAGCAGGTTTCTATGGCAGCAGTCCAAATGGAAACGTTGAACAATTTATATAAAGTACAAGTAGAAAATACATCAAAGCAAACAGAATTAAACGGAGTTGTCGTTGAGAACACCGAGAAATTAAAAGAACAAATGGAGTCTTTAGCACAGAATTTATCTTCTTTAAATGGAGTTTATGGAGGTATGCTTTCCGCTATGTCTAAATAATAATTAGTGTAA
>JAQXAP010000168.1 GCA_029252865.1 Polaribacter sp. | reverse complement strand
GTAATCTGCATGGTATTTATGAAGTCTTTTTTCTTTTTTCCATTTCCAGCACCAACAATTAAAACAGGAATTCCTAGATTTTTAGCGATCATTAGATTCACATCTACTTCTGTAAAACCACCTTCACCAGAAAAATCTGTACCCTCTATGAGTACATAATCAAACTTTTTTTCAAGTTCTTTGTATTTCTTGATAATTGTATGAATGATTTCATCTTCTTTACCTTCACTTAATAATTCTACTACTTCATATTGATGATAAGCAAAACACTCGTCGTGAGTTGTGTTTAAATTAAAAAAGTTGATGGCTGTGTTTGTGTGGTTGTCAAATGCATCATTTTTAGTCTTATTTATGATAGGTCTAAAATATCCTACTTTAGGGGATCTTGTTAACATCATTCTTAATAATCCTAGAGAAACTAAAGATTTTCCACTATTAGATTCGATGGTTGTTACATAAATTGCTTTACTCATTTTTTGAAGTTTGTGTTGTGGAAATAGGCCATAAAAAGACTGTATAAGTAGTTCAAATAATATCTAGACTTGTAAAACTCCCATATTGAATTGCTTTTTAATAGGAGCATGGTTTGCGGCTTCGATTCCCAGAGAAATCCATGTTCTTGTATCTAACGGATTAATTACAGCGTCTGTCCATATTCTAGCAGCGGCGTAATAGGGCGATATTTGATTATCGTATTTAGATTTTATTTTTTCAAAAAGTTCTTTTTCTTTTTCAGGAGTTATTTTTTCTCCACGTTTTTTAAGTGATGCTGTTTCTATTTGTAATAAAACTTTTGCTGCAGAATTACCACTCATTACAGCAAGTTCTGCACTTGGCCAGGCAGCTATTAATCTAGGATCATATGCTTTACCACACATCGCATAATTTCCCGCGCCATATGAGTTTCCTATAATAATTGTAAACTTTGGCACAACAGAATTACTAACGGCATTTACCATTTTAGCACCGTCTTTTATTATTCCTCCATGTTCAGATTTAGACCCAACCATGAATCCAGTAACGTCTTGTAAGAAAACTAATGGTATTTTTTTCTGATTACAATTTGCAATAAACCGTGTAGCTTTATCCGCAGAATCATTATAAATGACTCCACCAAATTGCATTTCTGTAGATTTAGTTTTTGAAGCGGTGGTTTTTACTAATTTTCTTTGATTTGCAACAATTCCCACTGCCCAGCCATCAATTCTTGCATAACCTGTAAGAATGGTTTGTCCATATCCTTCTTTGTATTGCTCAAATTCAGAATTATCTACCAATCTTTTTATGATTTCTACCATATCATATTGTGCATTTCTTTCTTTAGGTAGAATTCCGAAAATTTCATCTTCGTTTTCTTTTGGAGGGAAAGCTTTTGTTTTACTAAAACCAGCTTTATCATAATCACCAATCTTATCAACAATAAACTTAATTTTATCTAGAGCATCTCTATCATCTTTGGCTTTATAATCTGTAACCCCAGAAATTTCACAATGGGTAGTTGCTCCTCCTAAAGTTTCATTATCAATAGATTCTCCAATTGCTGCTTTTACCAAATAACTTCCTGCTAAAAAAATACTTGCTGTTTTATCCACAATCAAAGCCTCATCGCTCATTATTGGCAAATATGCACCTCCAGCAACACAGCTTCCCATAACTGCAGAAATTTGTGTAATTCCCATTGAACTCATTACGGCATTGTTTCTAAAAATACGTCCAAAATGTTCTTTGTCAGGAAAAATTTCGTCTTGCATTGGTAAGTAAACACCAGCAGAATCAACCAAATAAATAATTGGTAATTTGTTCTCTATAGATATTTCTTGCGCCCGTAAATTCTTTTTTCCTGTGATGGGAAACCACGCACCTGCTTTTACAGTGGCGTCGTTGGCAACAACAATACATTGTTTTCCTTTTATATAACCAATTTTCACAACGACACCCCCAGAAGGACATCCCCCATGTTCTGTGTACATATCTTCACCAGCAAATGCACCAATTTCTATGGATTTAGTTTTATCATCTAAAAGGTAATCAACTCTTTCTCTGGCAGTCATTTTACCTTTAGAATGATGTTTGTCAATTTTTTTTTGACCACCCCCTAATTTTACTTTAGCAAATTTTTTCCGTAAAGCTGAAACTAATAATTTGTTATAATCTTCGTTTTTATTGAAGTTGATATCCATAGGAATTGGGTTCTTATTTTGTTGCTAAATTAAGAAATATTCTTCTGAATGAAATCATAAAAAAAGCAGAGATAAATGAAAAAATATTTATCTCTGCCTACTATTTTTAAAAGTGACGTTTATCTCCTCAGTAAAGAGAAATGCCCTTTTTTGATTATTGGAGGTTTACTTGTATTTGCAGGTATTAGCTGAATATTAAACCAGTAATCATCAGAAGGTAGTGTTTTACCATTATAGGTTCCGTTCCATCCTTGGCTATCAATAGGTACTTGTG
>JAQXAP010000166.1 GCA_029252865.1 Polaribacter sp. | reverse complement strand
AACTACATGTTAATAAAAGAATAAACACTATTTTTCATCATAAAAATTTTTCTAGTTTTTTTGCAGATTGGTAAGAATGTTTACATTATGATTAACCAAGCATTTGATGCTCATGCGTAAGTTAAGTTTTAATTTTATTCTTGAAATGAAAAATTAAATTTAAAACCGTCATTAATAGCTGAAGTTAATTTAAAAGTACCATTTATATTTTTAATTCTATTTTCGATATTTGAAAACCCTAATCCCATTGTTTTTTCTAATTGAGAGTTATCAAAACCAACACCATTATCAGAATAGGCACAACTATTTTTTGAAAAACTTATAGTTATTAAAGTAGCTTTCCCATGTTTAATGGAATTGTTAATTAATTCCTGTATAATTCTAAATATTTGTAAATGCACATTAGTCACTTCTTTGCTGAAAATTATTTCAAAACTTAACTGAATGTGAATATTATCTGTACTATTGAAATCCAAAACAAGTTCATTCAAAGCATCCTTTAAACCAAATTTTTCTAATACTGGTGGGTATAAGTGGTGGGCAATTTGCCTTGAAGATTCAATTGTTTTATCATTAATGGCAATAATATTATTAATAATGTTGTCTTTTTTTGATTCTTCTATATTTTCATATTTTAATATTTGTAAGTTTAATGAAATTGCAATTAGCTTAGAGCTTATGTCATCATGCAAATCTCCTGCAATTCTTTTTCGTTCTGCCTCCTGAGCTAAAATTACTTTTTGAAGTATATTGGTTTGATATTTAATTTTTAAATCTTTCTTCTCTAATTCTTTAGAGTAAATTTTATGTCTTGATTTAATAATGAATACCACAATAATGACACATAAAAAAGCTAAAAATATAATGATAGCAGTAATTGTGAGGAGCATCTGATTATGATTCGACATAACTATTTTTAGAATTTAAATATTTCCATTCTTTATAAATAAGTGCTTGATAAAAGATGAAAAAAACAGAATTAAATACCCAAATATCTATGTAAGGTTTTTCTAGAAATACCAATTGAATATTTCCGGTTAAAAAAATTAGACAACTAGTTAGCATATATGTAGAAACTCCAATAGTGAAATAAAAATAAGATTTAGTTTCGCCAAGGTTTTGATATAAATGAATTAAAGTTAAACCAATAGTGGCGCATGATATATAGGTAATTTCATATAAATTAAATTCCCAAAATAGTTCAGGGTCACTAAAATAATAAAAGCTATTAGTAATTATAAAACTTATTAATAAGCCTGTGACTAAAATTTTTGTTGCCTTTGTTTTAAATAATTGATAAAAAAATATACTTAAAATGAGGTATTGAATATTAAAAGCAAAATGAGAAACAAAATTATTAGAGTTGGGTTTTAGAAAACCTAAGATATTACATGTTAACTCAATTATAAAATAGATGACTAAATAAGAGAGCAATGACTTGTATAACTTATTCTTTTTAAATCTTTTTTTGGTAACTAAAAAACAAATCACGTTAGCCAATAATAATATCAACCCAAAAGCACTAAAAGAAAAGGCCAAAATAAAGGGGTCATTCATTTAAATAAATTTAAGTTTTATATTATAAAAAAATCTTAACAAAACAATTAAATATTGTACAATGTAATTTTTTTTTTAATAATAACAAATATAATTAAATCGTAAAGTTATTCGAGAGTTCATAAGTAAATTCTAAATTAAAATTACTTATTATTTTTTATATTCTCCAAAAGTCCCATCATCATAAAAAACGACAATACGCTCAATTTTTTTCTCTACGTTTTGTGAATTAGAATTATAAACAGGCAGAGTAGAGGTAAGGTTGTTTTCTGCGCTTTTAGGAAAAATACCATTTCCTTTTAATAACCAATATATATCTACGTCTTTAAATTCTGTAGTTACTTTTAAGATAAAATCCAAACTTGGTTTATTTCGTCCAGAAAGTATATGGGAAATACTAGAGCGTTGAACACCTATTTTATCAGCGAACATAGAGGCAGATAATTGATGAAAATCCATTACTTTTTTAAGTCGATTTGTAAATTTCGCTATGTTTACCATTGTAAAAGTATTTTTTTATACAAATGTAATTAATATATATATGGCTGCAAAAATCAAGGAGTAAAATAGTTTGTATAAACAATAGCATTAATAAACCAATACTTTAATTAAATTACGTAAAACACTGATTAAAAATAATTTAATTTAATTTATTATAAATAAAATTATTTTAAGTTATTAGTTGTTTTTCAGAGTTGTGATTTATGTGGTCGAGGTTTACAACTGTAATAAAAGCGACTTAAAGAATTGTTTACATTTGTATTTTTACTGTAATTTACAAATGTAACATTTATGGTTCGTTACAACTGTAAACCGTCTAATCGTAGAAGAAAAATCTTTAAAGAATTTAGATTCTACCATTGTAAATAAAGAATGTATTAGTTACATTATGAGCATGGCTTTTAAAAATTATCTATTTTTGAAAAAATATTTGACCACACGTATGAACACATTACCCATAAATTTTTTAGAAACTGTATATGCTGAGCAAAAAGAAATTAGTTTACATGGAAAATGGATTACATTTAATGATATCAAAACTCTTTTCTCTAAATATGAATCTAAGTTTGTTGTTTCTCAAATAGGTACTTCAGAGGAAAACAGGCCAATAATGCAATTAAAGATTGGTAATGGTGCTAAAAAAATATTATTATGGTCTCAAATGCATGGCAACGAAAGTACAGGAACAAGGGCCTTGTTCGATTTATTTAATTCTATTTTAAACTCATCTTATGATGAATTATCTGGAATAATAGAAGAATGTACGTTAGTTTTTATCCCAATGTTAAATCCTGATGGAGCGCAAGCTTATTCAAGGTTAAATGCAAATGGTATAGATTTAAACAGAGATGCTTTGGATAGAGTTGCAAAAGAAAGTATTCTTTTACGTTCTATTTTAGAGAACTTTAATCCCCAATTTTGTTTTAATTTACATGACCAGAGAACTATTTTTAGTGTTGAAGGGACTAAAAACCCTGCTACAATCTCTTTCTTAGCTCCCTCTGAGGAAATTACTAGAGGGCTTACTAAAGGTAGGATTGAAACAATGAACGTGATTGTGAGTATGAATAAGATGCTGCAAAACGTAATTCCGAACTTTGTGGGTAGATATACGGATGAATTTTATCCAACTGCAACAGGAGATAACTTTCAAAAATTAGGTTATAATACTGTTTTAATAGAATCTGGGCATTATCCAAATGATTATGATAGAGAAGAATCGAGAAAATATACCTTCTTTTCTATTTTACAAGGAATTTATCATATCGCAAATACATCAAATTTTGATAGTTATGATGAGTATTTTAAAATTCCGAATAATGATAAACATTTCTTTGATGTAATTCACAGATATCCTGATTCAAAAAACGATATTGCCTTTCAATATGAGGATAGAATTATTGGCGGTAAGTTTGTCTCAAAATTAAAAAAAGTGGATGAAAATAGTTTAAAATCGAAAACAGGACACTTCGAAATCGTTTTCGAAAGCAATAAAACTTAAGAATTTGTTACTTTTATATGTGTTTAATTAAATTAAATTCATAAATTTGTTTGGTAGTTTGAATAATACGCAAAAAATGAAAAAATTTATCTTAGACGAAATCGACCATCAAATTTTAGATGTTTTAATAGAAAACGCAAGAACACCATTTACTGACATTGCAAAACAATTACTAGTATCTGCGGGTACAATTCATGTGCGTGTGAAAAAAATGGAGGATGAAGGTATTATTCAAGGTTCCACACTCACATTAAATTATGAGAAAATGGGATACTCCTTTATAGCACACGTTGGTGTTTATTTAGAGAAGACATCAATGACTCAAAATGTTATTGATGATTTAAGACGAATTCCAAATGTAACTGTTGCTTACGTCACTGCAGGAAAATATAATATTTTTTGTAAGGTAAGAGCAAAGGGAACAAATGATGCAAAAGATATTATTTATAGAATAGATGACATACCCGGTGTAAATAGAACAGAGACAATGATAGCATTAGAGGAAAGTATCAATGATAAAAAGAGAATGATGCACGCAATTTTCAAAGAATTATAAAAATATTCCTTTCTATTATTAAAAAAACCTTATCATCAAAATGATAAGGTTTTTTTATTGAATTTATGTATTTATCATTATGTTTGTTTACTATAATTATGAAATATATAATTTATGCAAGTTAAAATTGATTTTATCAAAAATTCTATTCATAACGAAACGTTATTAAACTTGTATAAAAAAATGCTTAAACCTCGATTAATTGAGGAAAAAATGCTAATTCTTTTAAGACAAGGCAAAATTTCTAAATGGTTTTCAGGTATTGGTCAAGAAGCAATTTCTGTGGGAGTTACTTTTGCTCTGGAAACTGATGAATACATCTTACCGATGCACAGGAATTTAGGTGTTTTTACAACAAGAGAAATTCCTTTACATAGATTATTTTCTCAATGGCAAGGGAAAATGAATGGTTTTACAAAGGGAAGAGACCGAAGTTTTCATTTCGGGACACAAGATTTTAATATTGTTGGAATGATTTCTCATTTAGGCCCACAATTGGGTGTTGCAGATGGTATTGCTTTAGCCAATAGACTTAAGAATAATAAAAAAGTATGTGCTGTTTTTTCTGGAGAAGGAGGGACAAGTGAAGGAGATTTTCATGAAGCTTTAAATGTAGCCGCCGTCTGGAATCTTCCTGTTTTGTTTTGTATAGAAAACAATGGTTATGGTTTGTCTACGCCCGTTTCCGAGCAGTTTAAGTGTGGCCGTATTGCTGACAAGGGTATCGGTTATGGAATGGAAAGTTATGTTATTGATGGAAATAATATTTTAGAGGTTTATTCAAAAGTAAATGAATTGGCTAGAAGTGTTCGAGAAACCCCAAGGCCTATTTTACTCGAATTTAAAACATTTAGAGTTCGCGGTCATGAAGAAGCAAGTGGAACAAAATATGTACCTCAAGATCTTCTAGATTTTTGGGCAGCTAAAGATCCTTTAGAAAATTACGAAGAGTTTTTAAAAAGTGAGGATATTCTTAGTGAAGAGTTAAAGGTTTCATTAAAAGAAGAAATTGCACATGAAATTAATGAGCATCTTCAAATTGCCTTTAATGAAGAAAATATTACTCCGAATTTAAATTTTGAACTAAAAGATGTTTTTAAAAAACATAGCTACAAAGAAATTAAGCCTTCAAATCCAACAAAGAAGATTCGTTTTGTAGATGCCGTTTCAGAGGGATTATATCAATCTATGGAAAAATACAATAACTTGGTAATCATGGGGCAAGATGTTGCTGAGTATGGTGGTGTTTTTAAGGTTACTGACGGTTTTATTAATGAATTTGGTAAAGAACGGGTAAGAAATACTCCAATTTGCGAATCTGCGATTGTTTCTGCAGCTTATGGCTTGTCTCTAAACGGAATAAAATCAGTTATGGAAATGCAGTTTGCAGATTTTGCTTCTTCAGGTTTTAATCCGATTGTAAATTTATTAGCAAAATCTTATTATCGATGGGGACAAAAAGCTGATGTTGTGATAAGAATGCCTTGTGGAGCAGGTATCGGTGCAGGGCCTTTCCATAGTCAGACAAATGAAGCTTGGTTTACCAAAGTTCCAGGTTTAAAAATAGTATACCCCGCATTTCCTAGAGATGCAAAAGGTTTATTAATTGAATCGATTAACGACCCAAACCCTGTACTTTTTTTCGAACACAAAGCATTGTATAGATCAGTTTATCAAGAAGTTTCCGAAAATTATTTTACGACAGAAATTGGGAAATCAGCAATATTAAGAGAAGGTACTCAACTTACAATTGTAAGTTATGGGGCAGCAATTCACTGGGTTTTAGATGTTTTAGAAAAACTAAATACTATATCTGTTGATGTAATTGATTTAAGAACACTTCAACCTTTAGATGTTGAAACAATTTATACTTCCGTTAAAAAAACAGGAAAATCCATTATTGTGCAAGAGGATTCTCTTTTTGGAGGAATTGCAAGTGATCTTTCTGCTTTAATCAATGAAAATTGTTTTGAATATTTAGATGCTCCGGTAAAACGGGTGGCAAGTATGGAGACCCCAATTCCTTTTGACAAGGGTTTAGAAAATCAGTATCTCGGAAAAAATAATATAGAAAAATGTATTTTAGACCTAATTAATTATTGAAATTACTATTTTTAAGCTAAAAATATAACAATGACAAACAAACAAATTATCTTTAAAAACCGTCCTCAAGGAATACCAGATAAAAACACTTGGCAATTTGAAGAAAATCCAATCGAAGAACTTCAAGTAGGAGAGATTCTAATTCAGCAACATTACATTTCGTTAGACCCAGCAATGCGTGGTTGGATGAATGACACAAAATCGTACATTCCCCCAATTGCTATAGATAGTGTAATGCGCGCTGGTTCAATAGGTAAAGTTATTAAAAACAATAACAATCCTAATTTTGAGGTTGGAGATTGTGTTTCTGGTTGGGGTGGTGTGCAGCAATATATTACTTCAGACGGCACGGGATGTTTTAAAGTAGATGAAAAAATAGCAGCGATGCCAACTTTTTTGGGGGCTCTAGGAATGCCAGGAATGACCGCTTATTTTGGAATTCTGGAGGTAGCCAATATTAAAGAAGGTGATATTGTATTGGTTTCTGGAGCGGCAGGGGCAGTTGGAAGCATTGTTGGTCAAATTGCTAAAATTAAAGGCTGTAGAGTTATAGGAATTGCAGGGGGAAAAGAAAAGTGTAATTATGTTATCAATGAATTAGGCTTTGATGAAGCCATAGATTACAAATCAGAAAATATTTATACAGCCTTAAAAAGAAAATGTCCAAAAGGGATTGATGTTTATTTCGATAATGTTGGAGGTATTATTCTAGATGCAGCATTAAGTAAGCTAAGAATGCATGCAACAGTTGTTATTTGCGGGGCAATTTCTCAATATAATAATAAGAAAAAAGTAAATGGACCAAGTAATTATTTGTCACTTTTAGTAACGCGATCTGTTATGAAAGGTATGGTTGTAATGGACTTTACTAAAGGTTTTGGAAAAGCATCAAAGGAAATGGCTACTTGGATTGAAGAGGGAAAGATTAAGTATCGCGAGGACATTTATGAGGGAATAGAAAATTTTCAAGAAACTTACAATAGGCTATTTTCTGGAGAAAAAAAAGGAAAATTAGTTCTTAAAGTAATAGAATAATGGAATTAGAGCACTTTTTTCAATGTCCGTATTGTTGGTCAGAAATCTCTATGATTTTAGATCAGAGTGTTGCTCAACAGAGTTATATAGAGGATTGTGAGGTTTGTTGTAATCCGATAGAAATTACTCCCATTTTTGATAAAAGAGAGTTGATTGGTTTTAATTCTCAATCAATTGAGCAATAAGTGTTACATTTTAATTCTTACAATACTTTTTTTAAAAAGGATAAAAGCTTTGATTAGATTTTTGATACCAAAGTTGTTGAACGCATTATAAAACGATGATTTAGTCTAAATGATTCTTCCATTTAAACTCTTTAAAAAGTGAAATCCAATCTATCGGAAAAGGGGCCTTTAAAGCATGTTTTTCAGAAGTAAAAGGATGTTTGAATTCTAATTTTCCAGCATGTAAAAACATGTTTTTCCAACCAAAATTTTCTTCAAACATCGCGTCATGATTTTTATCACCATATTTACTATCACCAATTAGAGGATGACTAATTTTATTAGCATGTACACGCAATTGGTGCATTCTACCTGTTTTTGGCGATAATTCGACCAAACTATAACGAGATGTATCATATGGTTTTACGGGAATGTCGAGCAAAATTTGTTCTAAAGTCTTTAGTTTAGTTAAAGCATCTTTATAAACTTTTGAATCTCTACCTTTAACAGGAGAGTCAATTATTTTTGTTTCAGGAGAAAACCCACGAACAACACCGTAATATGTTTTTTGAATTTCGTTATCAGTAAACAATTTCTGAAATTTAGAAACGTGTTCAGTTTCTTTAGCAAGCAGAATTATTCCAGAAGTTTTTCTATCCAATCGATGGATAGGATAAAATTTACCACCAATTTGTTGGTCTAATAGTTGTAGAAGAGATTTTTCATCGGCCATGTTTCTAGAGTGGTGGGCATGATGTACAAGAATATTATTGGGTTTAGAAACACAAATTATAAATTCATCTTGATAAATAATAGGAATTAGCATGGTACAGGTTATAATATTGGTATATGTTGGTGTTCTAGTTTTGATTTTGAGTTAAATATATATTGAAATAACAGCGAAGATATATAATGAGATATGATCTATCAATCGATAAAGCGGAAAAAAATGTGTAGATATGGCTCCGGGTTTTATATTTGTTATATAGTATAAAGATAATTAAAATAACTATTTAACATAATATAAATTATAGTACAAATTAACTCCGTAAATTGGATAGCTATAATTCTCTATTATGTTAAATATCCCATAAACCTCTGAACATTCAATAAACATTGTTATTGGGGTGTTTTAACATCGGCTACAAGTGTCAATTATAATTCCGTAGAATCTCGTATTTGGTATTATTCAATAATATTTTTTAAATACGTTATTCTAACAAACATTCGAACTATAATAATTTGTAGCTATAATTCATCATTATGTTAAATTGCCTCTTGCCAAAAACGCTTGATTGCTTTTTAAAAATAATTATGCTACGCAGTAATTTTTTTAAACACAATTTTCCAACGCTTGCCAACGCGCAAAAGCTAATTTTTAGAATTCTTCAAAATTTGTAATATAAATTAAGTTCTCGTTGTAATTTTTTTCTAATAACATTTTCATAAACTTTCCACAAGAGCA
>JAQXAP010000111.1 GCA_029252865.1 Polaribacter sp. | reverse complement strand
GTTATTTTATATTCTATTTTTATATCATTTTATGATAATTATAACTACCACATCTCTAACATCTTACATCAATAAAATTATTTTAACTAAACTTAATTTTAGTAGAAACTAATTTATTTTTTAACCTTTTAATTTCATTATTTTTGCATCATGGTAAAAGAAATACAACTTCGAGTAAACTTAATTGAAGAACGCAAGGAAAATGCGCTTTTATACAAAGCTTCTCAGAAGCTAGGTGTTGATAAAAGTGAAATATCTGCAGTAAAGGTGCTGCGTAAATCGATTGATGCTCGTAAAAAAGAGATTATCTTCAACTACAAGGTAGCTGTTTATATCAATGAACAAGTACCTGAAAAATCTGATTATGCTTTTGAATATAAAGATGTTTCTCATGCCAAAGAAATTCATATTATTGGTTTTGGACCTGCAGGAATGTATGCTGCTTTACGTTGTATAGAGTTAGGCTACAAACCAATTGTTTTAGAACGCGGAAAAAATGTGCAAGATAGAAGGCGCGATTTAAAGGCCATAAATCAAGATCATATTGTGAATGAAGATTCAAATTATTGTTTTGGTGAAGGAGGAGCAGGAACGTATTCTGATGGGAAATTATATACAAGAAGTTTAAAGCGAGGAGATGTAAGACGTATTTTTGAAAATCTTGTATTTCACGGTGCTACAGACCAAATATTAGTGGATGCACATCCTCATATTGGAACGAATAAATTACCCAAAATCATTGAAAATATCCGCAAAAACATTTTAAAATATGGTGGTGAGATTCATTTTGAAAGTAAAGTCACAAATTTTAAGATAAAAAATAACAAGCTTCTAGCAATTCAGCTCAAGGATGGAAGAGAAATGGCGGTTAATTCAGTGATTTTAGCAACAGGGCATTCTGCAAGAGATATTTATGAATTGTTGCATAAAAAAGAGATTGCCTTAAAGGCCAAATCGTTTGCAATGGGTGTTCGTGTAGAACATCCGCAAGAAATAATCGATGAAATTCAATACCATTGTTCTGGCCAAAGAGATGAACTTTTACCAGCTGCTGCTTATAGCCTGGTGCACCAAGTAAAGAATCGAGGTGTATATTCTTTTTGT
The DNA here is from genome assembly GCA_029252865.1 of Polaribacter sp. GTDB lineage: Bacteria > Bacteroidota > Bacteroidia > Flavobacteriales > Flavobacteriaceae > Polaribacter. Next base: position 5,780 of record JAQXAP010000111.1, on the reverse strand, counting down.
ATGTGTCCAGGAGGTTTTATTGTTCCTGCTGCTACTGCAAATGGTGAAGTAGTTGTAAACGGAATGTCGCCAAGTAGAAGAAATAATCGGTTTGCAAATTCCGGAATTGTTGTTGAATTAGATATTGACAAAGACTTCAAAAAGTACGAACAATTTGGAGCATTAAAAGGATTAGAATTTCAGAAAGATTTAGAAAAAATCTCCTTTTTTGCTGGGGGAAGAACACAAACTGCACCTGCACAAAGATTGGTAGATTTTGTTGATGGAAAATTATCATCAGACTTAAATGATTGCTCTTATCAACCTGGATTAAATTCTGCTCCAATACATTCTTTATTACCTAAAATAATTGGCGGAAGATTAAGAAAAGGTTTTGCTGCTTTCGGGCAAAAAATGCACGGTTATTATACCAATGAAGCAAACATTATTGGAGTAGAATCTAGAACCTCATCTCCTGTAAACATACCAAGAAAAGAAACTTTAGAGCATACAGAAATAGAAGGCTTATTTCCTTGTGGAGAAGGTGGTGGTTATGCAGGTGGCATTGTTTCTGCTGCCATGGATGGCGAGCGCTGTGCTGAAGCCGCAATCGTAGGATTTTAGTACTCTTTTCTTCAGTAAGTTTACTCTCAATCAGGAATTATTAATTGTTTTTTCTAAAAAAAACTTTAATTCACTAATCCCAATTGTAAGTTTATAACATAGCTTAATTTTTGCACTAAATTATATCGAATTACAAAAAAAGTCCAGAACTATTGAATATAATTCTGGACTTGGTATAAAAATTAAAGTTCGCTAATTTAAATTCTCTACAGATTTCGCGCTATCAATTAGCGTTTTTTCAAAAGAAATTGGTTTCCAATCAAATACTCTTTTAGTTGGAGATATATCTGCACTTACTTCTGCATCTACAAATGGCAACATACCCTTCATTTCTGCATTGAATAAACTCATAAATTTTACCATAAAACTAGGAGCTTTCTTGGGATTTGATTTTTTAAATCCATTCGCTTTTAGTGTGTAAGCCATACTTAAAAAGGAATGAGGTTTTTCTGAAGTCACGATAAAACGTTGTCCATTAGACTCAGTATTCTCCATAGCGTCCACATGTATTTTGGCAATATCTCTTACATCAGACATTACATAATGAACATTTGGCAACATTGGTACTTTTCCAGAAATTAAATCGCTAATCATTCCCATCGATGCGCCGGAAAGGTTACCCGTCAAAGTTGGGCCATAGATAGGACCTGGATTTACCACTGTCAATTCCATTTTATCCGAGGAGTCTTGCTTGTTATAAAAATCCCAAGCTGCTCTCTCAGCAAGAGCTTTACTTTTAATATAAGCGCCTACATTATCTGTTTTCGCATTTGTCCAACTCGCTTGCGTAAGGTGATTTTTCTTTTTGTCACCTGCCATAGCAACAGTAGAAGATGTTAATACTACCTTTTTAACTCCTGCCTTTTTTGCAGCTTTTAAGGCTCTTAGTGTTCCTTCTACCGCAGGCTTTATCATTTCGTTTTCATCTTTTGGTTCGGCAATTACAAAAGGAGACGCAACATGTAAAACATAGTCACAACCTTTCATGGCCTCATCCCAACCTTCATCATTAAGCAAATCAAGTTCACAAAACTCTAAATTATCTTTTGCATCTATAACCTTAGCAATACCCTTCCTAACTTCTTGCTCTTTAGAAAAATTTCTTACCGAGCCCCTCACAGAATAGCCATTTTCTAATAGCTGCACAGCACAATGCTGCCCAACAAATCCAGATATTCCTGTTAATAATACTTTTTTCATTGATTGATTGTTTTAGTTTATTTCCAAGCTGAAAACATTTTTTCAACTTCTTTTGGTGTAGTTCCGTATGCTTGCTTTACCTGCGCAGACATTACATCTGGAAAAATATCTTCCTCACCTCTCTCCAATGCAGTAACTACATTTTTTGCCAAGGCTTCTGGTTTGTCTAATTCGATACCTTCAAACCCTTTTGCCATATCTGTATCAATAGGACCAGGATAAATACCAGCTACTAATACATTACTCTCTTGTAATTCACCTCTTAAACCTTGAATCATGCTGTGAACGGCGGCCTTAGAAATACAATATCCGTTCATCATAGGCATACTACCTAATCCAACAACTGAGGAAACAGTTGCTACCGCAGTATTGGACTTATTTTGAATGTTAGGGAGAAAAGCTTGAGTTAAACGCGCTACACCTAGTACATTTACTTCCATATTCTGATTTATTGATTCCAACATATTCTCTGAATTAAAACCTCCATGCGCCATTGTGCCAGCATTATTAATCAGCATAGTTGCATCAACAGTTACTTTTGCAGCATTATCTACAGATGTTTGATTCGTTACATCTAACTGTAAAGGCACTAAACGATCACCGTATTTTTCCTGAAGAGCTGCTAGGCTCTCAGTCTTTCTTGCACCAGCATATACTTTTTTTATTCCTCTACTTAATAACTCTTCAGTAATTGCTTTACCTATTCCACGATTTGCGCCACTCACGATAGCAATACTGTCTTTAATTGAAATTTCTTTCTTCATTTTTTATGTATTTATTTAGAATTATTACTTTTAAATTGCAAGCAAAGGTATGAAATAACTTTTATAAAGCAAGTAATAATTTATATAAATTGCATTTTACAAGTAATAAATAAGTTTCATACATTTGCATTGTGTTTAAATTAATGCTTTATGAAAAATTTTAGATGTGATTGTCCTATCACTTCGGCAATTGATATAATTGGAGATAAATGGATATTAGTGCTTGTCAAACAAATGCTATTCGAAGAAAAACAAACTTTTAAAGATTTTACAGAAAGTAATGAAGCTATTGCTACAAACATACTTACGACAAAACTAAAACTACTAATAGAACTCGAAATTTTAAAAAAATCTAAATTACCCCATAATAAAAAATCTATCTATTATCATTTAACAGACAGAGGATTATCGCTGACATCGATTATTGTAGAGTTAGCAATATGGAGTGGTGAAAACATAAGAGATCTCAATACGAATATGACTGGAAGCGATGAGCTAGATGCAATAAAAGCTAATAAAGATGAATTTATTAAAAGCATAATTGCTAATTATAAAGAAAACATCTCCAAAACAATGTTTATAGAGTCATAGAAAACAGCCAATTTCTGTGGCCTTGTATAATATAATAAATGCAAGCGCATCTAAAAAGTTCTTGAGATATTAAAGCCAAAATGAATATCACCTGAGAAAAAATCGCCAGTATTTTCAGTAATAAAACTTTTTTCTATCATTGTAATTGCATTTGATAAAATCAACTGAAATACGTGCCCGCCAGTTTCTATATCTACACCAAAAGCTAATGAGTTTCTTGCATCTATTGATTTAGATTGGTCAAAAGCAAAATAGTACTCACTATTAAAAGAAACTCTTTTTGTTAATTTCATTCTTGTTCCTAATCCTAACGCAAAAATATCATGAGGATCTGCAGCTATTCTTACTGTATTTCTATGCACGTAAGTAGGAGTTAATTGGAAAGAAAAAGAAGGACTTACCTTTTTGGCTATTAAAACCTGACCAACGTAAAACAAGCTCTCTGAAAAAGTTCTTTTATCTGCTGGATCATAATCTTTTAATGTTTTTACCGCTACACTTCCAAAAAGTGAAACTGCAAAAGGAAAAGAATTTGCTCCCGTTTTCTGCTTTAGCAGACTGTATTTTAAAAATCCATCATACGTTTTTTCAAAACTACTTCTACCTAGACCCGCGGTTAAATTGTTATTTACCCCGTATTCTAGCGCAAAACGAATATTGGATTTATCTAAACCAAAAAGTTCGTCAAAACCTAAATTTATACGTCCAAACCTGTGAGAAATAATAAACTCTAACTCCTTATCTTTTCTATTTTCTATTGAATGTCCGTTTAATATTCTTGTGCCCTTAAAAGTTGCTGTAACAATGTTGTCTGTTTTTGGAGTCTCGCTATCTAAAATATCCAATAGATCTTGTGCTGGAATATTTATACTTATTAGAACAACAAAAATGGTTACTATAATTTTTTTCATCTTTTATTTCTTATAAGGTTTGTGATTAAAATCGAAAGTAACTTTAATTTTTTTAGCAATACTTTTAGAAACTACCCTTGGTATTTCAATATCGTAATCTGCTAATAATATATTAAACTCGCCTTTTACAAAAATACTTTCTTCTGATTTTGTAATATTTGCACCAATTACAATTTCTTTACTGACACCATGAATTGAAATTACTCCTTCCACTTCTGCCTTTGTCTCCAAATCCGTTATACTTTCAAAATCGACGATATCACCTCTAAAAGTTGCTTTCGGAAACTTATCTGACTCTACATAGTTCTCGTTAAAATGCTCTTGCATTAATGCTTTTTCAAACATAAATGATTTCATCAAAATAGAAATTGCTATTTGGCCTGAACCAGCATCAATAATACTTAGTACTTGATTGTTGTCTGCTTTAAAATCCTTCACCACCGCAGAAGAAAAAAAAGATATTGAACCATTTTTTGTTAAAAACCTTTCTTGAGCATTATTTACAGTTACAAATAGCAAGCAAATTATGATTGTATAAATAATTTTCATGTTTTTTTACTTTTAGCTAATTATTTCACATTTTACAAGAATAACATCCATTAAAAAACCTGTGCATATTCCTTTTAAAGTAATAGTTTGTCCTACTTTTAGTGATTTCATTTTTTTCATTCCTCCCTCGGATAAATGGCACAAAACACTTCCAAAATTATCTCTTGTTTTAAGGGTGATAATACCCCTCTCTTTCTCTATATTTAATTCAGAAATTGTGCCATTAATTTTAATAATTTTTTCGAGATACAACTTATTGGCTGCATTTTCATCCGTAGAAAAATCATTCAAAATTTTTGATGCAGATAATGTAATATCAGATTTTGTTTCAACAACATTCACATGCGGTTTGTTATACATTTTATAGGCAACAAAAACACCCACAAATCCAACAATTAAAATTACGATGACTATTCTATTTTTTTTCATCCTCTGTTGTTTAATTATCTAAAGCACCACTTTCTACCCAACAAACAATAGCATCTATTTCTGACTGTTTTAAAGAAATTCCTTTTGGCATTCTTCTGCTCACAACCTCTGCTTTTACGCTATTTGCATTTGAACTGATGGTACTGTAAGATTTTAAATTTGGAAAGTTACCCCCAATTCCGTGACAATCAATACAAGCTGCATCAATAATTGGCTTTATATTCTGAGAAAATGTAATCTCTGCACAGGAATCTATAATAACTTCTCTTTCATCAAAATCATCTTCTTCCACATTTGTTATACAAGATACAAAAAAGACAGATACTAAAAGAACAAGGAATTCTTTTCTAATTTTAAAATGACTTTTCATTATAAACTGTTTTTTGTTTCTAAATACCAAAATAATCAATAAAAAGGACATCTGGTCCTATTAGATTGTAATAGAATACATCAGAATAAAATGATGAAATGCCAACCGTCAGTGGGGAATAAGAATAATCTATACAGCAATAAACGAGTAAATTCTTATTTGTAATTTTTCTTCAATCATTAATTATATTGACAACTGAAGCGAATCCAAAATTCTTACAACCAATAACTAAACTTTATTAAGCTTACAAACCACTTATAAAATTACCATAAGGATCTTTAAATTGTGTTCCTTCAGCAAAACGATATTTACTTAACTTTTTAAATTCTACGAGTGCCCACAATACAAATTCTTTCATAAAAT
>JAQXAP010000081.1 GCA_029252865.1 Polaribacter sp. | reverse complement strand
GCAGCTTGAGAGATTTTTGTTCCAGGTCCAAAAATACCAACAGCACCTGCATCAAATAAGAATTGATAATCTTGTGCGGGAATTACACCGCCAACAATTACCATAATGTCTTCTCGACCATAATTTTTAAGTGCTGCAATCACTTGGGGAACCAATGTTTTATGACCAGCGGCTAATGAAGATATTCCTAAAATATGAACATCATTTTCTACAGCTTGTTTTGCTGCCTCTGCGGGAGTTTGGAATAAAGGACCAATGTCTACATCAAAGCCTAAATCTGCATAACCGGTTGCAACTACTTTAGCACCTCTATCGTGCCCATCTTGCCCTAATTTTGCAATCATAATTCTTGGGCGTCGTCCTTCTAAATCCGAAAATTCGTCAGCTAATTGCGTTGCTTTTTTAAAAAGGCCATCGTTTTTTATTTCTTTACTGTACACACCTGAAATTGTTTTGTGAACTGCTTTATGTCTTCCGTAAACCACTTCTAGAGCATTAGAAATTTCACCTAAAGTAGCTCTACTTCTTGCTGCCTTTACTGCCAAAAAAAGCAAGTTTTTATTCCCTGTTTTAGCAGCTTCTGTTATATCTGTTAGGGTTTTTTGAACGTCAGTATTATTTCTGTGTTCTTTTAAATCATGTAATCTTTTAATTTGAGATTTTCGAACAGCTTCATTATCAACGTCTAAAATATGTAACGGATCTTCCTCTTTTAATTGATATTTGTTTACACCTACAATTACATCTTTTCCACTATCAATTTTTGCTTGTTTTTTAGCAGCCGCTTCTTCTATGCGCATTTTGGGGATTCCTTTTTCAATAGCTTTTGTCATTCCCCCTAATTCTTCCACTTCTGTAATTAATTCCCAAGCTTTATTAGCTATCTCTTCCGTTAGTTTTTCTACATGAAAACTTCCCGCCCAAGGATCAACAGTTTTAGTAATATGGGTTTCTTTTTGTAAATAGATTTGTGTATTTCTTGCAATTCTTGCAGAAAAATCTGTTGGCAACGCAATCGCTTCATCCAAAGCATTTGTGTGTAAACTTTGTGTTCCACCAAAAGCAGCAGCCATCGCTTCTATTGTTGTTCTTGCAACATTGTTAAAAGGATCTTGTTCTGTTAAAGACCAACCACTGGTTTGACAGTGTGTTCGTAAAGCCAGCGATTTTTGGTTTTTTGGATTGAATTTTTTTACAATTTTAGACCACAACATTCTTGCTGCTCGTAATTTGGCGATTTCTGTAAAATGATCCATGCCAATCGCCCAAAAGAAAGATAGCCTTGGAGCAAAAGCATCGATATCCATGCCAGCTTCAATTCCTTTTCTTAGATATTCTAAACCATCAGCAAGTGTGTAAGCCAATTCTATTTCTGCAGTTGCCCCTGCTTCTTGCATATGATATCCAGAAATTGAAATTGAATTGTATTTAGGCATTTTATTACTCGTGTATTCAAAAATATCAGCAATAATTTTCATGGATGGAGAGGGCGGATAGATATAAGTATTTCTAACCATAAACTCTTTCAAAATATCGTTCTGGATAGTTCCTGAAAGTTGATCTAATGCAACACCTTGTTCTTCTGCAGCAACAATATAAAATGCTAAAATTGGCAAAACTGCACCGTTCATAGTCATTGAAACGGACATTTTATCTAATGGAATTTCGTTGAATAAAATCTTCATATCTTCCACTGAGTCAATAGCCACACCGGCTTTTCCGACATCACCCTGAACTCTTTCGTGGTCTGAATCATAACCTCTGTGAGTTGCTAAGTCAAAAGCAACCGACAATCCTTTCTGACCAGCTTGTAAATTTCTTCTGTAGAAAGCGTTACTTTCCTCAGCGGTAGAAAATCCGGCGTATTGTCTGATTGTCCAAGGTCTTCTTACGTACATGGTAGAATAGGGGCCACGTAAATTTGGCGCAATTCCTGCAGCAAATCCTTCATGTTTAAAAGGGATTATTGCTTTCTGTTTTTTTGTATTTAGTTTTATATGTTGAACCTCTTTTCTACTCATTTTTGTCTGTTACTTCTAACTTCATTAAATGATATAATTCCGAACCAAGCGCTTTATATTTCTTAATTTTCTTTTTAGTTATATAATCGCTTATAAGCACAAAAATTAATGAAAATATACAGAGGAAAATTAGCGTTCCAATTATAAAGTCGACATTGTTATGAAAGAAAATATTGAATTTTTTTTCTATTATAGACAAAGTAACACTAACAAAAAAAATACACCCAATAAAGAATACAGGTATTTTCTTCTTCATTCTTTTGACTTCCTTTTTTAATTGGTTTTGTCTTTTTTGTTTACTAAGAATTTCTGCAGTTCTATTCATTATAACTACATTTTATATCTTTTCAGAAATTAATCTTTCTTTTTCAAATGCTTCGGAAAGACGGTTTTTTGTTAATGGAGGAATTAATGTTTTTATATTACGTTGCTTTACAAAAGGATACAACTCTAAATTATGTTGCATTCTGTCCTCTTTGTTTGGCTGTAAATTGGTTCCTAATAATATTATTTCTTTGTTGAGTATACCTTTCTCTTCTTTTTTAGAGTTTTCTTTTATTTTTTTCTGAATTGTACCTTTTTTTAAATTTTTTAAAAATCCACCACTTTTTTCTAATTGTTTAAAAAGAGTTAATGCATTTTCTGCTAATTGTTGTGTTAGCGAATCGATGTAGTAGGAGCCATCAGCAATATTTTGACCTTCTTGCAAGTAACTTTCTTGTTGCAATATTAACAGTTGATTTCGAGCAATTCTCTCACCAAACTCGTTAGATTTATGATAAATAGCATCATAAGAAACATTAGAAATAGTATTTGCGCCACCTAAAATTGCACTCATACATTCAGAGGTTGTTCTTAATAAATTTACGTTGTAGTCATATAATGTTTTGTTTCTTAACGTTGGTTGTACAAAAATATGAGCTTTTAAGTTCTCAACATCATATGCGGTTAAAAGGGTCGTCCATAGAATTCTAAAAGCTCTTAATTTAGCAATTTCGAAAAAATAATTACTTCCAACAGAAAAATAAAAATGAATGTTATCAGCAACTTTTCCTCCAAATTTGTTTAAATATTCATTAGCGTGGGCCAATGAATAAGCAAGTTGTTGTGTTATTGTTGCTCCACAGTTTTGATATAAGTCACCTGAAACTGAAATACAATTTTGTGTGTTTTTCTGAATGTTATCTAATTGATTGAAATCGTCTTTTAAATTAGAAAACCAATTTCCATTTTCGGCTAAATTTCCAATGATATCTGTCTGAAAATAAATGTTTTTTGATTGTATAAATTCTGAAATTTCAATTTGAAAAGGAGCGTTTAAGAAAGAAAAATTGAAATAAATATAAATCGATTCTAACTTAATATTCAGTAATAATTTTTCATAGTCAAAAACAGAATTTGCCTTAAATAGAATTGAAGTTGCCCCTCTTTTGAGAGCATCAATGGCTAAGGAATTTGCTATTTTTTCATCATCTACAAAAATACTTTGACAAATATTAAAACCTTTGTTTGGTGTTTTTATTTCATGAAATGTTCTGTCTTCTGAGGTATAAAAGGGCTTAACAACAACTCCCTCGTTAGTTTTCCAGAGCAGTAAATCATTGTAGTCTCCTCCTTTTAAGTCTACTTGAATTTTGTTTTTCCAAGCAGAAGTAGAGGTTTTTTGGAACTCATGAAATAGAGATTTACTCATTTATTATTTTATTGTGTCAAATTCGATTAAATAGATGTCTTCATTGTCTTTCTTCATTAAGTATTTTTCTCTTGCAAATCGCTCTAATTGCAATGAATCTTTTAATTTTTTTATGGTAGCCTTGTCCTCTTCTATTTTCTTTTTGTAAAAAGATATTGTATTTTCTAAGTCACTAATTTCATGGTCTAATTTTCTGTGGACGAGGTAAGAATTGTTATCAATAAAAGTCATCCATATTAAAAAAGGAATTAATATTAAAACAAAAACATTTGTTATAATTTTTATAAATCGATTTTTCCTTATTTTTTTTAGGTTCATAAATTTATAAGCGGTCGTTAATTACTGTTCTAACAACATCAATTGCAACTGTATTTCGCTTATTGTTAGGAATGATAATATCTGCAAAATTCTTCGTTGGCTCAATAAATTGGAGGTGCATAGGTTTTAGAGTGTCTTGGTATCTGTTTAAAACTTCATCTATATCTCTCCCTCTTTCTGTAATATCTCTTCGAACTCTGCGCACTAAACGTTCATCGGTATCCGCGTGAACAAATATTTTAATATCAAATAAATCTCTTAAAGCTTCGTTATTAAAAATTAAAATTCCTTCTACAATAACAACTTTTCTAGGGTGCGTTAATATCGTATCTGTTGTTCTGTTATGGGTTACAAATGAATATACGGGCTGTTCAATTGTTTTTCCTGATTTTAACTTCTTTAGATGTTTCACTAGTAAGTCAAAATCGATTGCTCTGGGATGATCAAAATTAATTTTTGTTCTTTCCTCATAAGATAAATTATCAGTCTGGTTGTAGTAGGAGTCTTGAGAAATTACACAAACCTCATTAGTAGGTAGTTGTTTAATAATTTGATTGACTACCGTCGTTTTTCCACTTCCTGTACCTCCAGCAATTCCTATAATGAGCATAAAGTTATAATTAAGGTGTAATTAGACCCCTAAAATAATAAAGATTTTACAATATTAATGCCTTTTTTTATTCTTATCTGGGAGCTTTTTTTTAATCATTCAGAATGAGATCACTAATTATAATGTAAAAAAAAGTCTCAAAACAGAAATGTTTTGAGACTTTTGATATTTGAGCCAATGGAGGGACTCGAACCCACGACCTGCTGATTACAAATCAGCTGCTCTAGCCAGCTGAGCTACATCGGCTTTTATTTTGAGAGCGCAAATATATATTAGATAATAAATTAAACCTAATAAAATTTTATGTTTTTTAACGGGATTGAATAATTTACGAATTGATTTATTAGAATGGTTCATAGCTTGTGCATCTATCTTTTTCTAATAAACATAATCTTTCTCAAGTTTTTGGTATTGTTTTATTGTTTAATGTATTATTAGTATTCCAATCATTTGAGGAAGCAGTGAATTTTGTATTATTGGCAGTCTGTTTAATTCTGAGAAAGTAAAAAGAAAAAATATTATTAAGTATTAGAAATCACTTAAAGCTTTCTTATATATTTTTAAACATCGTTCTCTGGCAAATTTGTGTTCAACAATTGGTCTAGTATATGTTAGCTCTTGGAATTCTGGGACCCATTTACTTATGTATTCTAGGCTTTTATCAAATTTTTGAATTTGTGTAGTTGGATTAAAAATTCTAAAATAGGGAGCAGCATCTACACCTGAGACAGCAACCAATTGCCAGTTTCCTATATTACTAGATTGTTCGTAGTCATGTAACTTTTCAGCAAAATATGCTTCCCCCCATCGCCAATCAATTAATAAATGTTTGCAAAGAAAACTGCCCGTTAACATTCTAACTCTGTTATGCATAAAGCCAGTTTGGTTGAGCTCTCTCATACCAGCATCTACTAAAGGATAGCCAGTTTCTCCTTTACACCAAGCATTAAATTCATTTTCATTGTTCCGCCAAATAATTCTATCGTATTTTGGTTTAAAGCTATCTTTAGTTGTACTTGGAAAATGCCATAAAATTTGCATAAAAAATTCTCGCCATATAAGTTCTTTTAGGAATGTTATATTGTTGCTTTTTCCAGCTTTTTCAGCCATTCTTCTTACGCTTACAGTTCCGAAACGTAAATGTGCACCTAGTTTAGAAGTACTATCTTTAGATGGAAAGTTCCTAGTTTCTTCATAATCATCAATAATTTCAGCTGAAATTTTGTACGATTTAACATTTATAGGAGATTTTGTAAATCTAATTTCTTGTAATGTTAAAAAATGCTCTGATTTTTTCTTTATAAAGTGCTGTTGTATCTCTTCTGATGGGAAAGTATCAATACCTCTTAAATGAAAAGTTTCTAACCATTTTTTAGAGTATGGTGTATAAACTTTATAGGGCGTTCCGTCTTTTTTTACGATTTCATTTCGTTCAAAAATGACTTGATCCTTAAATGTTTTTAAATGAATATTTTTCGTTTCTAAAAATTGATTGATTTCTAGATCTCTTTTTATGGAATATGGTTCGTAATCATGATTGGTAAAAACAATGTCAATTTCATGTTTTTCAGATAGGGATTTAAAGATGTCAATTGGTTTTCCGTAATAGACATCAATTGTACTTTCTATTTTCTCTAATTGTTTATGTATGTTTTCAATTTCTTGATGAATAAAAGAAACACGCGCATCATCTTTAGGAAGCTTGTCTAAAATTTCTTTATCAAAAATAAAAATGGGCTGTACCTTTCTGCCTGATTTCAATGCATTAAATAATCCATTATTATCATTTAAACGTAGGTCTCTTCTAAACCAAAAAATGTTAATTTTATCTGTCATTATTTTAATTCGCCAAAAAGTTCAATTAATTTTGTTTGTCTGTAGGCAAATATTTCTTCAAGCTTTGGTTTTACCAGTATTGGGTGCGCCATCCGACCTAAAAGGCCCAATGGAATTTTGTAATCTATAATATCCTCCATTTCCACACCTCCGTCAATTTTATGAATAAAATGTTTGTGATGCCACAGAGCATATGGTCCAAAGCGCTGTTCATCTACAAAATACTCATTTTTTTTTACGTGTGTGATTTCGGTTACCCATTTTGTTTTTATACCAAGAATCGGGGTAACAATATATTGAATTATTTGGCCAGCGTACATTGGTTTTTCATTTCCAGAAAGAATATCAAAACTCATATATTTGGGAGTAATTGTTTTTAAGTTCGCTGGATTTGAGAGAAACTCCCAAGCTTTCTCGACTGAAATTGGTAGTTTTTGTTTTCTATGAAATGTATAAATTTTCATATTAATTATGGATTAAAATGTAAAGATTTAAAGAGGTTGCAATACAAAGCCAAATGATATATGGCAGTAATAAAAATTTAAAATGTCTAATTTTTTGACTTAATTCAAAGAAGTAATAGGAAATTAGAGCGGTTAGTAGGATTATTGTAATAAGTCCAAATAATATTAAATGTTGGTTAAAAAAAATGTAGTTCCAACTTACGTTTAAAATGAATTGGATTGAAAATATTACAATTAATTTAGGACCATAGTCTGTTATAAAAAGACGACCTAAATAAATTGAAAAGCAAATCATAATTATTGTCCATGCAATTCCAAAAACGAAACCTGGAGGCGACCAAGGAGCTTTGTTTAAATTGGTATACCATTCTGTTAATGGACCATTATTCATCAACCAACTTCCAATTGCTAGTCCTCCAAAATTGATGATTAAAAATAATAGTGTAAGTTTTAATTGTTTCATAGCTGTTTTTTTGTAGAAATTCAGTTCTCTAAAAATATTATTTAATATATCGGTTCTGATGACGAATTGCTGTTTGTAATATTTTTGTAGGAATTTTATAGTTTTTCAAATTCAGATATTTTTTTAAGCATTACACATTGTTTTAAGATTTTAGGTGTTTTGTTATTTTTGAACTTAAAGGACTTGTGATCGACAAATAGTAATCAATTAATTTTCCTTCTGGTGAAACTAGGTATTTTTGGAAGTTCCATTTTACAGAAGAATTTTTTTTGTTGTTTAACCTTTTTGAGGTTAACCAAGTGTATAAAGGGTGTTGGTTTGCTTGTTTTACGTCTATTTTTTCTGTCATTAAAAATGAAACACCGTAATTTAATTGACAAAACTCGTTTATTTCCTCATTGTTTCCAGGTTCTTGCTTTCCAAATTGATTGCAAGGAACTCCGATAACAACTAAACTTTCTTTATAAGAGTTATGTAATTTTTCTAAATATTTATATTGAGGCGTAAAACCACATTTGGAGGCTACATTGACAAAAAGAATATATTTCCCTTTAAAATCTGATAATTGAATAGGGGTATTTTGGAGACTTTTAATCTCGATATCGTAAATATTCATTGTGTTTTGGTTTAGTTATATTTTAAAACTTACAATTCCGCAATCCAGTTCGAAAATTTGACCTGAAATAGAATTTGCTTTGTCGGAAATTAAAAAAGTGGCTAAATCAGCGACTTCTTTAGGATCTAAATATCTTTTTAAAGGGTGGCGTTCTGTAATATTCTCTATCATTCGATCATTACGCAAAAGTTTAGATGCTAAATCTGTATTAGTTACAGTGGGTGCAATTGCATTCACACGAATTAGCGGCGCTAATTCTGCTCCCAAGGATTTGGTTAGTCCTTCTACCGCAGATTTTGCCGCGGCGATACTTGCATGAAAGGGCATTCCGAGCTTTGCTGCAACAGTACTAAATAGTAAAATCGAAGGTTTATTACTTTTTTTTAATGAAGGTAAATAATGTTGAATTGCTTTTACAGCTCCAATACAGTTTATTTCAAAGTCATCTCGGAAATCATTTAATTTAAGACGGGAAATTGGTTTTAAATTGATACTTCCTGGGCAATAGATTAAACTATCTATTGTTTCAAAGTTGGGTAGATCGTCTATAAGTACATCACAAGTTACATGAGTAAGGTTCGGGTGAGAAAGTAGAGGTTTTGTTCTACTAATATTAATCACTGAATTGTCCTCAACTAAAGATTCGATAATTGCATTTCCAATACCTTTACTACCACCAATAACTAAAACCTTATTCATTTTTTTAAGTTCTTCTTTTTTTACAACTTGTCGATTTTTTATTTCAAAAGTATTTTCTAATATAGTACCTCATTCAGCATAGTAATAAAGCTCTAGATCCCAAATTATGTCATTTGTTAACTTAATTGTAAGTTTTCTCTGTTAAAATAATTTTGTTTTAAATGTAATTTTTTATTTCAAATTATTTGTTCAGGACGTTAAAAAAAAGTCAGAAAAAAGAAATGTTTTAAGAGGTCAACGGTTTCCCTTTTAAACGTCTTTCTATTCTTTGTTTAATTACGGTCAATCGTTTCATGATGTCCATAATTTCTGCATCTTTATTCTCTTTGTAGACTTCATTTAAACTTAAAATTAAAGATTTTGCTTCTCTAGCTGCTAGAACGCGATCACTAGTAGTTGGGAATCTCATCTTTCTTGTTTCAAATTCTAAAGCTTTATCAATTAATTCCATATTGTATTATTCTTGTATTTTGTTGTGGTCTAAATATATCAATTTTTATACCATTTCACCAATAAATAAATAGATTTTACTTATATCTTTATAATTTAACAATCAATCATATAATTAAAATTAAGAATTTATTTCGATTTTTTTGTTAAAAAAAATAAAAATGCAAAAATAAATAAATGATTTTAAGACAGTATTTTAGAAGAACTCTATATTTGCGTAAAACTATTAAATTTTAATTATGAATTTTAAGACATTAATCACAATAGTCGTATTGATGACATTTGTGTTTGTTGGTTGTGATCAAAAGAAGGCATCAAATGAGGATAAATCTATAAAAACGAAGAGTAATATAGAAAATACCAAAGAAGAAATTCACCCTACACCTGATGGAATGGTTTGGGTTGCTTCAAAAACATTTTTAATGGGAGGTAAAAATGGTGATAAGTATTCAATGCCACGAGAAAAACCTTCGCATAAAGTAGTTGTTGATGGTTTTTTTATTGATGCTCATGAAGTTACAAATAAACAGTTTAAGAAATTTGTTGAAGAAACAAAATATGTCACAGTGGCAGAAAGACAAATAGATTGGGATGAGATTAAAAAAAATTTACCTCCTGGAACTGAAAAACCTGCAGATTTAAACTTAGAACCCGGAAGTTTAATTTTTAATAAACACGCTAAAGGTGTTGTCTCTATGCAAAATTATGGACAATGGTGGACTTGGAAAATTGGAGCAAATTGGCAACAACCAGAAGGGCCAGGGAGCTCTATCGAAGGACAGGATAATTTTCCAGTTGTTCATGTAGCTCAGGAAGATGCGCTGGCATATTGTAAATGGGCTAATAGAAGACTACCAACTGAAGCAGAATGGGAGTCTGCTGCTCAAGGGAAATTTGAGGATAATATTTACTCTTGGGGGAATAAGTTTGAGGATTTAAATGCAAATGCAAACACGTGGCAAGGTAAATTTCCAATGGAAAACATTTCAGAAGATAGATTTGAATATATTTCACCAATTAAGTCGTATCCTTCAAATAATATTGGATTGTTTGATATGGCGGGAAATGTTTGGGAAATGACATCAGATTTATTCAATGTCAATTACTACCAGACATTAGATCCAATGGAGGTTCTTAAAAACCCAAAAGGAGCTTCAAAATCTTATTCACCAAGCAATCCTTATCAGAAAGAGTACGTAATGAAAGGTGGCTCTTTTTTATGCCATGAGTCTTATTGTGCTAGTTTTAGAATTTCAGCAAGAATGGGAATGGAGCCCAATTCGGGTTCTGATCATATTGGATTTAGAACTGTTGTAACAAAAGATATGTTGATAAAGTAAAAAAGATCAGCACTCATTTTAACAGAAAAAACCTTGATGAAATTCATCAAGGTTTTTTGTTTCAGTCGGGGTGGCAGGATTCGAACCTGCGACCTCCTCGTCCCAAACGAGGCGCGATGACCGGGCTACGCTACACCCCGAAAATGATATCTCATT
>JAQXAP010000066.1 GCA_029252865.1 Polaribacter sp. | reverse complement strand
GATGGATTAATGGTTGCTCGTGGAGATTTAGGAGTCGAAATTCCAATGCAAGATGTGCCATTAATCCAGAAAAAATTAGTTAGGCGTGCAAAGAGAGCAAGAATTCCGGTAATTATTGCAACTCAAATGATGGAAACAATGATTGATAATTCTGTTCCAACCAGAGCAGAAGTAAATGACGTTGCGAACTCAATAATGGATGGTGCAGATGCAGTAATGCTGTCTGGTGAAACTTCTGTTGGAAAACATCCAGTGAGAGTTATTCAAAAAATGGCAGAAATTATTAAAGCTGTTGAGAATTCTAGAATGATTAAAGTACCTCATGAAGCACCCCATATTAGAACGAACAGATTTATTACAAAATCAGTTTGTCATCATGCAGCTTTAATGGCAAACGATATAGATGCAGCAGCAATATCGACACTTACTTTAAGTGGTTACACCGCTTTTCAGATATCTGCTTGGAGACCACAAGCTAAAATTTTAGTATTTTCATCAGAAAGAAGAATTTTAGGAAAACTAAACTTACTTTGGGGTGTTAGAGCGTTTTATTATGATGCAAACTTAACTACCGATGCAACAGTTGTTGAGATCAATAAAATATCAAAAGAAAAAGGATATGTAAAGCAGGGAGACTTTATGATTAACCTGACTTCTATGCCTGCAAAAGCCCATGGAATGGTGAATACCTCCAGAGTTTCTGAAATAGACTAATCACAGGTTCTTAAAATATTTTAAAAAAGCATTCTGAATTGTCAGAGTGCTTTTTTGCTTTGAATAAAAGATGATATTTTATAATTTCTAATTTTTGATTTTCATTAAATCTCTTTATCGTGATTAAAAAAGTTGATTTTTAATTAGTACATTCTATTAGATAGCGGCCTTGAATAGGAGTTTAGAACAGCGTGTTAAAAAGGTTTTTTTAAGAGAAAAAAGCTATTATCAATTCACAAAATGTTAAAAAAACTGAATTTATAAGTTGTTTAAAACGTAATTTTTATTACATTTAGTTGAATCAAATACCAAATTATTATGGCTATTAAAAGTTTTCAAGGAAAAAGGGATACATCGCAAGGAAAAGAAGATGCACAAATTTTAGTGTCTGATTATATGACAAAAAAATTGATAACTTTTAAAGTTGAAGATTCTTTAGATCATGTAATTAATCAATTAATTACGAATAAAATTTCCGGAGGACCCGTTGTAAATGATAAAAACGATTTAATTGGTATTATTTCTGAAACAGACTGTATTAAGCATATTTCTGAGAGTAAATATTACAATATGCCTTCTGATGTAAATAATACTGTTGGAAAATATATGGTAAAGGTTGTTGATACAATCGATAAAGACATGAATATTTTTGATGCTGCTTCTAAATTTATAAGCTCAAGCAGAAGAAGATTTCCTGTAGTTGAAAACGGAAAATTAATTGGACAATTAAGTCAAAAAGATGTTTTAAAAGCCGCACTGAGTGTAAAAGGTAATACTTGGAATAGTTAACGTTTTTTTAGTTTTAATCTCTTTTAATCAATAAGAATAGTTCATTATCTAACGATAAATACCCTTCATCATAGATATAGAAATAAGTGTTTCCAGTTTTTGTTTTATATATAGATGTAAAAAATTGAAAATCGAATCCTTTATCGTATAATTTGGTTCTGGTTACTTTTGTTTTACCTGTAATATTTAATTCTGATAAAATTTTATAATTTTTTCTAAGGCGATTATTAATATTTCTGATAAGGTTTTTACTGTCTTTATTAACTCGATTATTGTGCGAATTTCTGCAATAATCAGAGCAAAATTTCTTATCAACTCTTCCTTTTACAACTTCGTCACATTCTAAGCATTTTCTAGTTTTCATAGTTTTCTTTTTTAAGCTGATACCAATTTACTGCTGTATTATCATATTTAAATTCATTTGCAAATTGCAATCCTATTTTTTGTAAAATTTTATTAGAACCTAAGTTTTTAACATCTGCTGCTCCATAAATAATATCATAATTTAATCTCTTAAAGCCAAAATCTAAACAAGCAATTGCAGCTTCTAAACCATAGCCTTTTTCCCAATATTTTGGAATTAATCGATAACCAATATCTATAAAATTGTCAAAACCATTTAGTGTTTCTTTTTCACCTTTATTCAATTTAAAACCAGACCACCCGATAAAATTCCCGGATTTTTTTTCAATTAAAGCGAAACGTCCAATTCCTCTTTCTTTATATTGACTTCTAATAAATTGTATTATTTTTTTTGCTTCCTCTTTAGTTTTAATAGGATTATTCCTCAGGTATTTATGAACCTCTGCACTCGAATCTAGTTCAAATATTCCCTCTAAATCAGCGTCTCGTATTTCTCTTATGATCAACCTCTCTGTTTCTAAACGATACTTCATAGTATCAAATATAAATAAAATTAACCAAGTACAAACGACTACAAATAATTACAACCGAAAGTAATTGATTTGTAACCGAATAAAATTAGAATCATGTCGCAACTTTGCAGAGTCAAAACGAATTGGCAAGTAATAATAATTTAAAACCTTATCTTATGAGTACGTTAAGAAACAAAGTACAGTTAATTGGAAATTTAGGAAACAACCCAGAAATTATCACTTTAGATAGTGGAAAGAAATTAGCAAAATTTTCTATTGCGACTAATGAAAGTTATAAAAATGCAAGTGGAGAAAAAGTAACAGACACACAGTGGCATAATGTGGTTGCTTGGAATAAAACTGCAGAAATTATTGAACGATATTTAGAAAAAGGAAACGAAGTTGCTATTGAGGGTAAATTAACTTCAAGAAGTTATGAAACGAAAGAAGGAGAAAAAAAGTATATCACAGAAGTGGTTGCCAATGAAGTATTGATGTTGGGAGGGAAATAGTTTTAGACATTTTTTATATTGAAAAGCATTGGTCCATAAACCAATGCTTTTTTTATGGTAAATACCGATGTTTTTTGAAAAAACTACTTGCATTCATTTTATTTTAGAGTGAGATAAATAATTGAGAGTAATTTTTGTAACTTCCAGTATTATTTTAACCCGCTTATTATGCCAAATTACACGCTTCATATTAATGGAAAACGACGTTCTGTTACTGCAGATGCAGACACACCCTTGTTATGGGTTTTAAGAGATGAACTTAATTTGTTGGGAACAAAATTTGGTTGTGGAATAGCACAATGTGGCGCTTGTACTGTGCATATAGATGGAGTTGCAATAAAAAGTTGTCAGATGCAAGTATCTTATTTAGATGATGTAATAATTACAACTATTGAAGGATTATCTGTTGATGGAAAACATCCAGTTCAGCAGGCGTGGAAAGAACTTGATGTGCCACAATGTGGATATTGTCAAGCTGGACAAATTATGACAGCTGCAGCTTTTTTAAAGGAGCATAGAAACCCTTCCGAAGAAGAAATTAGAATAGCTATGAATGGTAATATTTGTAGATGTGCTGCCTATAATAGAATTGAAAAGGCGGTGAAAGTAGCAGCAGAAAAAATGTCTTAAATTTTAGAACTATCTAAAGAAATGAAACTTCAAAATAAAAATAATTTTAGCAGGAGAAATTTTTTAAAGACATCTATTTTAGCCAGTGGAGGAATGTTAATTGGCTTTAATCTAATTACTGCATGTAAACCAGAGGCAGTCATGCCAGTGGATATTAAAAATTTAAATTTTAATGATTTTAATGCATTTATTAAGATTTCTGATGAAGGATATGTAACTATTTTTTCTCCAAACCCAGAAATTGGCCAAGGTGTAAAAACTTCAATGCCAATGATAATTGCAGAAGAGTTAGATGTCGAGTGGAATAAAGTAAACGTTGTGCAGGGAGCATTAGATACAAATAATTTCAAAAGACAAATGGCTGGTGGAAGTCAATCTATACGTTTTGGTTGGAATGCTTTAAGAGAGACGGGTGCAACAGCAAAGCAAATGCTAATAAATGCTGCTGCAGTAAAATGGAATGTCGCAGCAAGCACTTGTAAAACCTCAAAAGGAATTATTATCAATACAAATGGTGACAAATTAGGTTATGGAGAGGTTGCAAAAGATGCCGCATTATTAGAGATTCCTGAAGACGTGCATCTCAAGAAGATAAAAGATTTTACAATTATAGGTCAAGAAATTGTAAATGTAGATATTGATAAAATTATTACTGGAGAACCACTTTTTGGATTGGATTATAAATCGCAAGGAATGCTTTATGCTTCCGTTTTAAGACCACCTGCTTTTGGTCAGAGGTTAGAAAGTTTTGATGACACTGAGGCAAAAAAAGTAACAGGTGTAATTGATGTAATAACGATAGGCGAGAAAGCAAGAAGACAAATAAGATCTGGCAAAACTAATTGGACATTTAAATTATCAGAAACCGATAAAGTAGTTGTTGTTGCAACAAACACTTGGGCTGCTTTTAAAGGTAAAAAAGCACTTTCGGCTGTCTGGGTAACGGATACCAAATTAGAATCTACAAAAGATCATGATAAAATTCTGGCAAAAGTTTTAGATGGGAAAAAGCAGAAAGTGAGGAGAGAGGATGGAGATATTCAAAAGGCTTTTTTAAAGGCAGATAGAATTATTGAGAAAACCTATCATTCTCCCTTTTTACCTCACAACTGCATGGAACCAATGAATTTTTATGCAAATGTAACTCCAGAAAAAGTACATTTAGTTGGTCCTATTCAAACACCAAAACTTACAGCTTCTATTGTGGCAGATATGTTAGGCTACGATTTAGATAAAGTGTCTTTAGAAATGACAAGAATGGGAGGTGGTTTTGGAAGAAGATTGTATGGTGATTTCGTGTATGAAGCTGCAGAAATATCAAATGCAATTAAAAAACCAGTTAAACTTGTTTCTTCTAGAGAAGATGATATGACCACTGGTATCTATCGTCCTGCAATAAAATATAGAATAAAAGCATCCATCAAAGATGGAAAAGTGACAGGATATCATTTGAAGGAAGCTGCTATAAACGGAAATATGTATGGGCTACTACCTAATTTTTTCCCGGCAGGTTGTATTCCTAACTATAAAGTTGAATCGGCTAATTACAGAGGTAATATTACAACAGGGGCGTGGAGAGCACCGTATACTAATTTTTTAGCTTTTGCAGAACAAAGTTTCTTTGACGAGTTGGCATCAGAATTAAATATAGATGCTATTCAATTACGCTTAGATCTACTTCAAAATGTGAAAGGGACAAAAGATAAGAGAATACAATATTCTGGACAAAGAATGGAGGATACGATTAAGTTAGTGAGAGAAAAATCAAATTGGGGAAAAACCAAAGTAGGCGTTTATCAGGGTTTTTCTGCATATTATAGTCACAATACACATGTCGCCGAAATTGCAGAGATCGAATTAAAAGATGGTTTTCCAGTAATTAAAAAGGTAATTGTTGCTGTAGATTGTGGAGTTGTAGTAAACCCAACAGGAGCAAGAAACCAAGTTGAAGGCGGTGTTCTAGATGGAATTGGACATGCAATGTATGCTGACTTTTCTTTTAAAGACGGAAAACCGTTACACAAAAACTTTGATACATACAGATTGATTAGAATGCAAGAAACACCTAAAGTAGAGGTTCATTTTCTAGAAAATGAATTGTCGCCAACAGGTTTAGGCGAGCCTGGTTTACCACCAGCAGGAGGTGCTGTTGCAAATGCAATTAATCTAGCTTTAAATAAAAGAATATATCGCCAACCTTTTATTAAGACATTGAAAAACAGCGATGTTTTATGATGATTTAAAAGTAAATTTCTTGCGCTAATCTAAACGTATTTGCGTGCGCATCGACAATAGTATTTACATTTTTAGAATAACCTCCACCCATTGAGCACATAACAGGTATTTTTAAATCGAAGCAGGTTTGTAAAACGAACCGATCTCTCTCTTTACAACCTTTGATAGTTAAATTTAATTTACCTAGTTTGTCAGATTCTAAAACGTCTACACCGCATAAATAATATATAAAATCAGGCTTTTCTTGGTTAATTAGTTTTGGTAAAATATGTTTTAGAATTGATAAATATTCAGCGTCTTTCGTATTGTTTTCAAGAGGAATATCTAAATCACTTTTTTCTTTGATAAAAGGATAATTGCTTTTTCCATGCATAGAAAAGGTAAAAACAGATGGGTCATTTTGAAAGATTTCGGCAGTTCCGTTTCCTTGATGTACATCTAAATCCACAATCAAGATTTTCTTTACTAACCCTTTTTTTTGTATGTATTTTGCTCCTATGGCTTGGTCATTTAACATACAAAAAGCCTCTGCACGATTTGAAAAAGCGTGGTGTGTACCCCCAGCAATATTCATTGAAATTCCATTTTTTAATGCAAAATCAGATGCTTTCATGGTGCCATCTGCGATAATCATTTCACGATCAATTAAAACTTCAGAAAGTGGAAATCCAATTTTTCTTGCAGCATTTTGATTTAGCGTAATATTTAATAAATCATAGAAATAATCAATATCATGAACTGTAAAAAAGTATTTATTATTCGGTTTTTCTGGTTGAAAAAAGTTGTTAGACTCACAGGTACCCTCGTGCAATAATTGCTGAGGAAGTAAATCATATTTTTCCATTGGAAAACGATGATTTTTCTTCAGCGGATGATTGTATATAGGATGGTGTGCTATCTTAAGCATTAACTAGCTTGTTGCCCGTTTTTAACTTTTTTAGTAGGTTCTATAAAGGCTAATTTACCATCAGTTGTATCGGCCATTAAAATCATTCCTTGGCTCTCTACCCCTCTAATTTTTCTTGGAGCTAAGTTTACTAAAACAGAAACTTGCTGACCAATAACTTCTTCAGGAGAAAAACTTTCTGCAATACCAGAAACAATAGTTCTTGTATCAATACCTACATCAACCTTTAGTTTTAGAAG
>JAQXAP010000019.1 GCA_029252865.1 Polaribacter sp. | reverse complement strand
CAAAAAACCCGTAAATCATTGTTTATAAATGAGTTACGGGATAATTTTGTGGTACCTCCAGGAATCGAACCAGGGACACAAGGATTTTCAGTCCTTTGCTCTACCAACTGAGCTAAGGTACCATTGCCTTAGCGGTGGCAAATATAATGTGTTTTTTGGTTTCTCCTAAAGAAAATTAAAAAAAAAATGATAATTTTTAAAATTTATCTAAATTTGAAAAATGAATTTAGCAATTGATGTTGGAAATACAAGAGTTAAAATAGCTGTTTTTGAGAAAGATAAGCTTGTGGAATTATTTGTTTTTCCGAAAACAAAAATTTTATCAGCAATTAAAGAAATTTTAAGAAAACATGAAATTTCAATTGGGATCATGTCAAATGTTGCTTCCATTTCCGATTCGAAGTTTAAAAAGCTAAAGAATCTAGTTCAAATTCACGTAATCTCGTCCTTCACAGAGGTGCCTTTCAAAAATCTTTATAAAACTCCCAAAACTTTAGGGGTTGATAGAATTGCTTTGGTTGCAGGTGCGGTGAGTCAGTTTTCTGGGCATAATGTTTTAGTTATCGATGCAGGTACATGTATTACTTTTGACTTTGTAAACTCAGAAGGGGAGTACATAGGGGGGGCAATATCTCCAGGGTTAAAAATGAGATTTAATTCGTTAAATTACTTTACGGCGAATTTGCCTTTATTAGAAATAGATGAATTAACTGATTTTATCGGAAAAAACACAAATAAAAGTATAAATTCGGGCGTAATAAATGGTGTAATTCAAGAAATTGATGGCGTTATTAAGCAATATAAAAAGAAATTTTTAGATTTAACAGTTGTTTTAACAGGAGGAGACACAAATTTCTTGGCAAAGCAATTAAAAAGTAGCATATTTGCCAATCAAAATTTACTCCTTCACGGATTAAATAGAATATTGATACATAATACAGACAAATGATCAAAAACATCTTATTAGTATTGTTACTAATAACTTCTTTAGCAACTTCAGCGCAAAGAACAAATTCATCACCATATTCATTTTTTGGTATTGGAGAAGAATTTAATCCAGTTACAGCAGAGCAGAATGCAATGGGCGGTATTGGAGTTGCGTTTAGTCATTATAAGTACTTAAATTTTACAAACCCTGCAGCTTATGCAGACTTAAGATATACAACGTATTCTTTTGGTGTGTTGAATAATAAGTTAACAATTGACAATGGTAGCGAAGCGCAAAGCACAAACTCTACTAGTTTAAGTTATTTTGCTTTGGCATTTCCTTTAGGTTCTAAGGCAGGCATGTCTTTTGGTATTCAGCCGATATCATCCGTGGGTTATTCTTTAGTGAACGAGACTTTAGATGGAAGTGGAGGAATAATAGAACGTTCTATTTTTTCTGGAGAAGGCGGTGTTAGCAGAATTTACACGAGTTTAGGAATAAAAATATTTAAAAAATTATCTATCGGTTTTGAAGCTGATTATAGCTTTGGTAATATAGAAAATAGTATAACCAATCAAATTGCTGGCGTATCTCTGTCTACTAAGTACAAAGAGTCAACTATTGTTAGAGGAGGTTCTGTGACTGTAGGTACTCAGTATAAAAAAGTACTTAAAAAAGATCTTGTATTAAGCACTGGTGCCACCCTAAAGATGGGTAATGATTTAAAAGTGACAGGAGACGAATATTTATATTCTCTTACATTTACTAGTGTGGGAAATGAGTTTGGTAGAGATACTATTTCACAATCGAGTATAAGTGGAAATTACAAATTACCTTTAAAAGCAACTTTAGGAGTAGGTTTAGGTGAAATGGATAAATGGTATGTGGGTGTTGAATATGAAAATCAAGAAGCAATAGAAACTACTGGGTTTTTAAATACTACAAATGCTCCTTATAAATATAGTGAGTCTAACAGAATCTCTTTTGGGGGATATTATTTACCAAAAATTAATTCAATATCAAGTTATTGGCATAGGGTTACCTACAGGGCTGGTGTTCGTTTAGAGAAAACAGGTTTATTAGTTGATGGGTCTGGCCTAAATACTAATTTTACAGAAGTAAACGACTTTGGCATGTCTTTTGGTCTAGGTTTACCGCTTAGGCAATTATCGACAGTAAATATGGGGTTTGAATTTGGAAAGAGAGGAACTACGAATAATAATTTAATTCAAGAGAATTATTTTAATTTTAGACTAAGCTTATCTTTAACAGATACACAATGGTTTCAAAAAAGAAAAATAGATTAATAAACAATTAACAAAATGAAGAGAATTACGTTTTTACTAGCTGCAATGTTATTATTGATTTCAGCAAAAACAAATGCGCAAGATGATGCAAAAAGAGAATGCACTATTAAATATAATTTATTTAAAGGAGATTTTCAATCTAAAAAATATGATGAGGCATATGCAAATTGGATTGTCTTAATGGACGATTGTAAAGATTTATCTATTAATATCTATAAGTATGGAGCTGTATTAGCTGAAAAAGTAAGAAAAGATCCTGTTTTATCTAAAAGAGTTTACGAACAAAGATTGCAATACTATCCTGATCAGAACCCTGCAAAAGTTCATAGTGATTATGCAACTTATTTAGCTAATAACAAATTAGCTTCTGATGAAGTTATATTTTCAATTTTAGAAAAAGGGTATAGCATAGATCCAACTAAAATGGGTGTAAAGAATCTTTACAAATATTTTCAAGGGGTTACAGATAGAAATAAAGATACAAATCCTCAAAAAGTATTTGATACTTATGATGATGTGTTGGAGTCTGTAAGTGAAAAATTAGAGGGTTATGCAGCTAAACTTAGGACATTAACTGCAGACAGTACTAAGGTGCATGATAAAAGAGAAAAGTCTTTAATTAGAGCATATACAATCAATTCAAAAGCTTTAGGCACTGTAGAAAGCGGTTTAGATAATATTATTTCTGAAATTGCGACATGCGAGCGCTTAGTGCCATTATATCAAAGAGATTTTGAAGCGAATAAAACGAATGCTGTTTGGTTAAGAAGAGCTGTGTCTAGAATGTTCAAAAAGGGATGTCAAGAAGAGGTTATGTATGAAACGCTTGCAAAAGCGTATGCAGAAGCAGCACCTTCTCCAGACTCAAAATCATTTTATGCTGGTATTTTAGAGAAAAATGGAGATGTTAGCGGGGCAGCAGCAATGAGACAAGAGGCGTTCGATTTAGAAACAGATCCTTTAAAGAAAGCAAAATATAAATTGAAGTTTGCTTATGCAGCGAAGGCTAGAGGGCAAAAATCAAGAGCAAGAAGTTTAGCTAGAGAGGCATTAAAACTAAATCCTAACTTTGGGAAAGCATATTTGTTAATTGGAAGTTTATACCAATCTAGTGTTAAA
This sequence comes from Polaribacter sp., assembly GCA_029252865.1. Taxonomy (GTDB): domain Bacteria; phylum Bacteroidota; class Bacteroidia; order Flavobacteriales; family Flavobacteriaceae; genus Polaribacter. The sequence continues at coordinate 28,866 of JAQXAP010000019.1, read as the reverse complement.
GGTAGCGCTTGTGGTAAAGGTGAATTTGAAAAAAGAATGATTTATGCGGCAGCCTTGAGACAAGCTCAAAAAGCTGCAGCTGTAGACCCGAGTATATCTGCCGCAGCGGGAAGGTATATCAGAAGTTATAGAGCAAATTTACCGAATCAAAAGGTAATATTTACAGCTGGTGTTGATCCTGGTAGTAGTTACACTATAAAATGTTGGATTGGAGAAACAGTAAAAGTGCCCTCAAATTAATTATTTGAAAAACTTACATAAAATATTAAAAACGAGCATTACTGTATTCACAACTACAGTAATGCTTTTTTCTTGCTCTAACAATACGCGAGAAGTTAGAGATTTTTTGGCTTCAAAAAATTTACCCATTGGAGTAGCCAAAAATGCTTTTCATGTATACAAAGATTCGGGTAGAATTACTTCAAAATTAATCACACCTTTGTTGCGTGATTTCAGTAATAGAAAAGAACACCCTTACAATGAGTTTCCGGAAGGACTTAAAATTGTAAGTTTTGAAGGACAAGATTCTGTTACTGTTACTAGTAACTATGCTTTGTCTTATTCGAAGACCGACATTTCTGAACTCATCGGAAACGTTGTGGTTTTGAATCATTCAGAAAATTCTAAGTTAGAAACAGAACAACTTTATTGGGATCAGAAAACAAACTATTTTTTCTCAGAAAAAAGATTTACTTTAAGCACTTTAAAAGACACTGTTCACGGAGTTGGTTTTGAGTGCAAAGAAGATTTAAGTCAGCATTTGGCTAAAAAGACAATTGGAAGATTAGAAACAGCAGAAGAACAATAATATGACTAAAATTTGGAAATTTTTTCAGTATGGCTATTTAATTGTAGCAGTAATATGTTTAATAGAGGGGGTTGTTCGGTTTAATAGTGAGAGAGAAAAAGCATATATATTTTTGGGTGCTGCTATTTTTATTACCTTAGTTTTTTTCTTTAAAAGGCATTTTAGGAAAAAAATAGAAAAAAGAAACAACTTAAATAAATAGGTTATAAATTTCTTAATGGAAATTGAAATTGCAATTATAAGTGTCTCAATTATTCTTTCCGCATTTTTTTCGGGAATGGAAATAGCTTTTGTATCAGCAAATAAACTTCATATTGAATTAGAGAAAAAAAGAGATGGGTTTACTGCCAAAATTTTAAATAGAATTACCCAAAAATCTTCAAAATTTATTACCACAATGTTAGTTGGTAATAACATCTCTTTAGTCATTTATAGTTATTATATGGGTGAATTCTTAGTTGATATTATTCCTATTAAAAGCTATAATGATTTTTCTATACTTCTGATACAAACTATTATTTCTACCATAATAATATTAATTACAGCCGAATTTTTACCGAAAACAATCTTTAGAATTTATGCAAATGAAGTCTTAAAAATATTTGCAGTTCCTGCCTATCTTTTCTATATTCTATTTCACTTTTTCTCGGGATTCATTACTTTTATTTCTGACTTTTTTCTACGTGTTTTTTTTAAAACAAATGCAGATAAACAACAGACAGAGTTTAGTAAGGAAGAATTAGGTAACTATATTTCTGAACAATTAGAAACGGGTAACGATCAAGATGAAGTAGACTCAGAAATTCAGATCTTTCAAAATGCTTTAGATTTTCATGATGTAAAGGCCAGGGAGGTTATGGTTCCTAGAACGGAAATTGTTGCTGTAGAGCTTCATGAAAAAGTATCGAATTTAAAAAGTATATTTATAGAGACTGGTTTATCGAAAGTCCTAGTTTATAAAACTTCATTGGATGATGTTATCGGATATGTAAATGCTTTCGAGTTATTTAAGAAACCTAAGACGATTAAATCAATTTTATTACCAGTAGAGATTGTTCCTGAATCTATGATGATAAATGATGTTTTAAATAGTTTAATGAAAAAACGAAAAAGTGTTGCCATCGTTGTGGATGAATATGGCGGAACATCTGGAATTATTACAGTAGAAGATATTGTTGAAGAGTTATTCGGTGAGATTGAGGATGAACATGACAATCAAAAGTTTTTAGAAGAGAAAATATCTCAGAATGAATTTTATTTTTCTGCAAGATTAGAGGTAGATTACTTGAATGAAGAATATGGCTTAAATATACCAAAATCTGAAGCTTACGAGACTTTAGGAGGATTTATTATAGAGCATTTAGAAAGTATACCAAGGGAGAATGAAGTTGTTAATATTGATAATTTTGAAATTAGTGTCTTACAAGTAAGCAGTGCAAAAATCGAAGAAGTGAGTTTAAAAATTATAAATGAGGAAGCTTAAAAGAAAACGTTTCATTTTGAACTGTCTGATTGTATTATTACTTGTCACTAATAAGTAGAAAATCCGTTGCAATATTAAAACCCAAATCGTATATTCGCCAACTGAAATAAAATAAATGACGTATGGCAGTTTTATCAAAAATTAGAGAACGTTCAATGTTCTTAATAATTATAATTGGATTAGCACTTTTTGCTTTTGTATTGGACCCATCTACTTTAGGTGATTTTTTCAATTCAAGTAAAGTTAATGAAGTAGGAGAAGTAAATGGAGAATCTATTTCAAGACAAGAGTTTTCTGAGCAATTAGAAGCTTACAAAAGGCAAGCGGGTAGTAGAGTTTCTGAAATGCAAGCAAGTAAAACGGTTTGGAATAATATACTCAGAAAAAAAATCTATCAAAATCAATTATCAGAAGCAGGAATCACTGTTGGGGAAGTGGATGTTTGGAATGAATTGATTAATGCATCTTCAGTAAAGACTAGCCCTCAGTTTCAAAATGAAGCAGGCTTATTTGACGAAGGAATTTTCAAACAATTTTTAGCGGATACAAAAGAACAAAACACAGATATGTGGTCGGCATGGTCTAATTACATGAATCAAATTAGAGATAATGCTGAAAGAAATACATACAACAATCTGGTAGCTGCAGGTCTTGGTGCTTCTTTAAAAGAAGGAGAGTTTCAATACTTTGCAGAAAATAGTAAGTTGAAATCTCAATTTGTATACGTACCTTATTCTTCTATTCCAGATAGTTTAGTTACTGTTTCTAAAAAAGAAGTAGAAGGTTATGTTCGTGAAAATGAAAATAACTTTAAAGTTGATGAATCAAGAGATATATCATATGTCAAGTTTGCAATTTCGCCGAGTGAATCGGATGAGTATGCTATCAAAGAAGAAGTTGCAGGGTTCATATCAGATTTTAAAAACGCCACTGATGACAAAGAATTTTTAAGTGAGAATGATTCTGATACGAATCTGGATGAGAACTTTAAATTTGAAAATACAGTTACTAAAACAATTGCTTCAGAGGTTTTTAAAGGAGAAAAAGGAGATGTTTTTGGTCCTTATAAAGAGCAAGGATATTTAAAAATATCAAAAATTACTTCCATTACAAAATTGCCGGATTCAGCTAAGGCAAGTCACATATTAATACCATTTGTCGGATCTCAAAGAACTGCTGCTGAAGTTACAAGAACAGAGGATGAGGCTAAGAGTTTAGCTGATAGTATTTTGAGTGTTGTGAAAAGAAATAGAAGAAAGTTTGCAAAATTAGCAAAAAACTTTTCTTCAGATAAAGGCTCTGCTCAAAACGGTGGTTTTTACGATTGGTTTAACTACACACGAATGACTCCTGGTTTTAGAGATTTTGTTTTTGAAGGGAAAAAAGGAGATATGGGGGTTGTTAAAACACCTTTTGGTTTCCATGTAATTAAAATTGATGGTCAAAAGAATATCCAAACAGCTCTAAAATTAGCTACTTTTGGAAGACAAATAGTCGCTTCTGAAACAACTGAAAATATGGTTTTTCAAAAAGCAGAGCAATTTGCTTTAGCTACATCTAAAGAGAAAAAGTTTTTCACAATTGCAAAAGAGAATAAATATATAACAAAACCGGTTGTTGGTCTAAAAGTTTTAGACGAAAATGTTCCTGGTTTAGGTAATCAAAGACAAATTATATCTTGGGCTTTTGGTAGAGATACGAAACCAGGAGACTTTAAACGTTTTGATTTAGAAGGAAGCCACGTTGTAGCTTTTGTAACTGCGAGAACAGAAAAAGGATTAATGTCTGCAGAAAAAGCAACAAATACAGTAAAACCTATTTTACAGAACCTTAAGAAGGCAAAATTAATTGCAGATAATTTTAGCGGAAGTACTTTACAGGATATCGCTAAAGAAAACAAAACTTCTGTTAGAAACGGAAAAGGAGTTACTTTGAAAAGTCCTACTTTATCTGGAGCAGGATCTGAACCTAAAGTTGTGGGCGCCATGTTTAATGCAGAATTAAATAAAGTATATAAAAATATAGAAGGTAATAAAGGTGTGTATGCTTTTGTTGTAACAAATAAAGAGCTACCAACTGCATTACCAAACTATGAGTCTGCGAGAAAATCAATTTCTAAGGCTAGAAAGAATAAAACAACTGTAATGTATGAAGCTATTAAGAATGCTTCAGACGTAGAGGATTACAGAGCAAATTTATACATAGGAAACTAAGTTGTAAGTTTATATAGAATATAAAGTCCGTTCAATTTTTTTGAACGGATTTTTTATGTTCAAATTTTAAGGAAACCCACGTATTCTATTGTGGTTGAGCTATCTATTTTCAATAATTATTTCCAGTTGAAGGCAAGCTAAATCTTAATTGAATGGTTTGTTTTAGTTCTTTTTTATCTGTATTTAAAATAAACAATATTTCGTAAAATCAGTAAATACTTTCTCAATAAAAAAAACCTTTTTGATTTCTCAAAAAGGTTTTTTTTATAATTGTAATTTAAATATGATTTCTACCCATTCATAGAAATTAAAAATTCGTCATTGTTTTTAGAGAACTTAATTCTATCATTAATAAACTCCATTGCTTCAATAGGATTCATGTCTGCAAGATATTTGCGTAAAACCCACATTCTTTGAACTGTTTTTGCGTCTAATAATAGATCATCACGTCTCGTTGAAGATTTAATTAAATCGATAGCAGGGTATATTCTTCTATTAGAAATATTTCTATCTAATTGAAGTTCCATGTTTCCTGTTCCTTTAAATTCTTCGAAAATTACCTCGTCCATTTTAGAGCCAGTTTCTGTAAGAGCAGTTGCAATAATGGTTAAAGATCCACCATTTTCAATATTCCTAGCAGCACCAAAGAAACGTTTTGGTTTGTGCAATGCGTTTGCATCGATACCACCAGAAAGTATTTTTCCTGATGCTGGTGCAACTGTATTATACGCTCTTGCCAAACGTGTAATTGAATCTAAAAGAATAACGACATCATGTCCGCATTCAACCAAACGTTTTGCTTTTTCTAAAACAATGTTTGCAACTTTTACATGTTTGTCTGCCGGTTCGTCAAAAGTAGACGCTACAACTTCTCCACGAACATTTCTTTTCATGTCTGTAACCTCTTCAGGACGTTCATCAATAAGTAATACAATTTGATAAACTTCTGGATGGTTTGCTGCAATTGCATTGGCCACATCTTTTAACAACATCGTTTTACCAGTTTTGGGTTGCGCAACGATCATACCACGCTGCCCTTTTCCTAACGGAGAAAATAAATCAATAATTCTTGTTGATAGCGAACTTCCCTTTTCTGCTAAATCAAATTTTTCTTGAGGGAATAATGGTGTTAAGTGCTCAAAAGCGACACGATCTCTTACTAAGTTTGGGTTTAATCCGTTTATTTTTGATACTCGAATTAATGGAAAATATTTTTCACCTTCTTTTGGTGGGCGTACATTTCCTTTAACTGTATCACCAGTTTTTAAACCAAATAATTTAATTTGTGATTGAGACACATAAATATCATCTGGAGAAGATAAATAGTTATAATCAGAAGAGCGTAAAAATCCATAACCGTCAGACATCATTTCTAAAACGCCTTCACTTTCTATGATTCCATCAAATTCAAAATCTGGGTCTCTATATCTGTTGCTAGATTTATTTCCACCATTTCTATTAGAGTTATTTTTGTCTCTATTTTGTGAATTTTCCTTATGTTTATTTTTGTTATTCTGCTGATTTTTATGCTGCGGTTTATTTGGTTTGCTGGGTTTGTTAGCAGGTTTTTGTTCTTGCTTATCAACCTTATTATTCGATTCTGTAGTATCTAAAATTGCTTCTGAATTTTCGTCTTTTTTAACATCTTCTTTTCTCGGATTTGGCCTTTTTCTTGGATTTGGTTTCCGTTGTGTTAAATTTTCTAGCTTAGGTTCTTCTTCAATAATTTTTTCAAGTTCTTGTTGAGGCTTTTCTTTAATTTGATTTAAAGTTGTCTTTTCAATTACAGCCTCACTTGTTGTTTTTATGGATGAAGTAGATTTAGAAACCCTTTTTCTTTTAGGTTTTTCTTTTTTTTGTGTTACTTCAGATTTAGAAGAGGATGAGGTTGCTACAGGGTTTGAAGCTTGCGTATCTAAAATTTGATACACTAAATCTAATTTTTTAAGCTGACTTGTTTTTGTAAGACCAATAGATTTTGCAATTACCTGTAAATCAGCAAGTGTTTTTGCTTTTAGTTCTGAGATTTCGAACATTCGTTATGTGTTAAGTTAAATTGTAAATCTTAATAGCGTAAGATTGGTTATAATATTTTTAGATTTTTTATTTGTATATAGTACTATACAACTTTTTGTGTGTGGATAATGTGATACAAATATACACAATTTTTTTAGTTTTAGATTTTCTTTTTAAAAAAGAAAATTCTACTTTTGTCAACCTGTTATTTAAGATGATTCAAAGAATACAAAGTATATATTTATTAATAGCAACCTTCGTTTCTGGAGGCTTGGTTTTTGTGTTCAATTTATGGAGTAATCTTAAAGAACAAACTTTTGCATTGGATTTACTTATGAGAGAATCTTTTCTTTTAAAATTAATTCCATTGTTATTTTTGCTTTCTACTATAATGTCATTTATAGATATTTTTTTATTTAAAAATAGAAAGCTACAATTTGTAATTGGGCGTTTAGTAATTTTGATCAATCTTTTTTTATTAGGATTATTGATTTATGTATCTCTAACTCTACCTGGAGAAATTTCTATTTCTAAGAAAGGTATTGGGATGTTCTTACCGATTTTAGTTGTTTTGCTTATTGTTTTAGCAAATAAAGCTATTAAAAAGGATGAAGATCTCGTGAAATCTGTGGATAGATTGCGATAAACCTATCATATTAGTCTATTTTAGTGCGACGAAAAACCGAGAATTTACTTCTCGGTTTTTTATTTTCAAAAGATAAAAATGAATAGAATAGGTAAAAAGATCAAAGAGCTTTTTTATATCCTTGTTATTGCAAATTTTCTACAGAAATCACGGATGACGGTATTGGCGTAAAATAGAGTGATATAATTAGATTTTATATACGTTTAACTAAAAGGGGCTAGGATTAAAGTTGAAGTGCTATTTTTTGAAAAAGAAGGAATTAACCTCGCTTATCAAGTTCAATAATTTCCATATTTTTTATTTCACTGTTATCTAGCTCAAACCGTAACATAGTTCTTATTTTATGAAACCCGTGGTTTCCTGCTGCTCCTGGGTTTAAGTGAAGTAAATTTAGTTTCTTATCATATTGTACTTTTAAAATATGAGAATGGCCAGAAATGAATATTTTGGGGGGATTTAATTTTATTTCGTCACAAATTCTTTTGTAATATTTATTAGGATAGCCTCCAATATGTGTCATCCAAACTGTAACTTTTTCCACTTCAAATTTTGCATCTAATGGAAATTCGGATCGAGCATCAGCACCATCAATATTTCCAAAAACTGCACGCAAAGGTTTTAATTTTTTTAAGGTATCAGTAACTTCTAAATTACCAATATCTCCTGCATGCCAAACTTCATCTGCTTGCTTTACAAATTTTAAAATTTTTTCATCAATAAAACTATGTGTATCAGATAATAATAAAATTTTTGTCATACAGAATAGGTAAGAAAAGTTTAACGTCTCTATTTAATTCAAATGTAATCATAACAAAATAATTTCCGTAATTTTGAACACTACAAAAAACAAATCTTCTTGAGATACTTTATAGAACTTTCTTATCAAGGAAAAAACTATCATGGTTGGCAAATTCAACCAGATGTCATCACTGTGCAAGAAAAATTAAATAAAGCTGTTAGCACAATTTTTCAATTAAACATTGAAGTTGTTGGAGCAGGAAGAACGGATACAGGTGTTCATGCTTCGCAAATGTTTGCACATTTTGATTTGGACAAAGAATTAAAAGGAGATATTCCTCATAAATTAAATTCTGTTTTACCTCCAGATATTGTTGTACACAATGTTTTTACTGTTGTTGACGAAAAACACGCACGTTTTGATGCAATTAGTAGAAGTTATGAATATAAAGTCTGGTTGGGTAGAAATCCTTTTTTATTAGATTTTTCATGGCAAATCCATTCGCAGAATTTGAATATAGATTTAATGAATGAGGCAGCTAGTTTATTATTAGAATATACTGATTTTCAGACCTTTTCTAAGGTCAAGACAGATGTGTATACCTATAATTGTGATGTTACTGAAGCTATTTGGAAACAGAATGGCAAAGAATTAACTTTTTATATTTCAGCGAATCGTTTTTTAAGAAATATGGTAAGGGCTATAGTTGGTACTTTGGTTGATGTTGGTTTAGGGAAAATAACCAAAGATGAGTTCAGACAAATTATAGAAAGTAAAAGTAGAAGCAATGCAGGATTGTCAGTTCCTGCAAAAGGATTATTTTTAACAAAGATAAAATATTAGATTTTGGCAGATAAAACGGGAAATGCTTTTGATTTGCAGATTTTTTTAAGGCTAATGTCTTTTGCAAAGCGCTATAAATTAAAGTTTTTTATAGCAACTTCCTCAACAATATTATTAGCGCTAGTTTCATTGTTGAATCCTTATTTGATAAAAGAAACTGTCGATAAATACATTACAGAAAAGGATTCCGAAGGGCTTATAAATAACATTATTTTAATGTTTGTCGTTGTACTCGTTGAAGTTTTACTTCGATTTTCATTTATATATTTTGCAAACTGGGTTGGACAACATATTATTAGAGATATTAGAGCAAAAATATTTAGGCATATTTTGCAATTTAAAATGTCTTATTTTGATAACAATTCAGTCGGTAAATTGGTTACAAGAGTTGTTTCAGACATAGAAACGATTGCTGCTTTTTTTAGTAGTGGTGTTTTTACAATTGTAAGCGATGTTTTACAAATGTTTGCAGTGGCAGCTTTGATGTTCTATTTTAATTGGAAGTTAGCTCTTATAGCACTGGCAGTTTTACCCATTTTAATATATGCAACGAGAGTTTTTCAACAAGCAATAAAAGCAACTTTTCAGGAAGTAAGAAATCAAGTAGCAAATTTAAATGGATTTGTACAAGAAAGAGTTACTGGAATGAAAATTGTGCAACTTTTCAATAGAGAAAAAGTAGAATACAAGAATTTTAAGGATATCAACAACAAGCACAAAGAGGCGTATGTAAAAACGATTTGGTATTTCTCTATTTTCTTTCCTATCGCGGAAATTTTATCATCAATAGGTATTGGTTTAATTGTTTGGTTTGGTAGCAAACAAATTGTAGGTGGTGAAGTTCCTGGTCCTGGAATGTTAATGGCATTTGTGCAAATGGCTCAAATGTTATTTAGACCCTTACGCCAGATTGCAGATAAATTTAACCAATTACAAATGGGAATTGTTTCTGGAGAGCGCGTTTTTAAGGTGATTGACACTTACAGTAGTATTGTTAAAAGCGGAACAATTGAAGCAAAAAAATTAAAAGGAGATATCAGTTTTAAAGATGTTAGATTCAGTTACGTCAAAGATGAAGAGGTTTTAAAAGGAATATCTTTAGAGGTGAAAAGTGGGCAAACAGTGGCTATTGTTGGGGCAACAGGTGCGGGGAAATCGACTATTATCAATTTAATTAACCGTTTTTACGAAATTGATGGTGGTGCAATTCGTGTTGATGGTGTTTCTGTTAATAAATATACTTTAGAAAGTTTAAGAAATCAGGTTGCAGTAGTTTTACAAGATGTGTTTTTATTTTCAGATTCTATTTTAAATAATATTACCTTAAAAAATGAAAATATCACTTTTAAAGAAGTTCAAAAGGCTGCAAAACAAATTGGTATTCACGATTTTATTATAACACTTCCTGGTGGCTATCAATACAACGTAAAAGAGCGTGGTGCAATGCTGTCTTCAGGTCAAAGGCAGTTAATAGCTTTTTTAAGAGCCTATGTGAGTAAGCCAAGTATTTTAATTTTAGATGAAGCTACTTCTTCTGTAGATTCTTATTCCGAAAAAATGATACAGTATGCCACAGAAACGGTTACTAAAGGAAGAACTTCTATTATAATTGCCCATCGATTAGCAACGATTAAACAAGCAGACAAAATTATAGTTATGGATAAAGGCCTTATTGTTGAAGAAGGAAGTCATAGTGAGTTGTTAGAAAGAGAAAATGGATATTATAAGAACTTATACAATAAACAATTTAGCTTAGAAGCTGCTTTATAGCCATTCAATGATTTATTTTATAACTTAATCTAAAGATAAATTATACTAATTAGCCTTTAAAATAATATTACATTAAGTCTTTTCTGATTTTTTGATTCAACTCATTATAATCAGAATAGAGTTCAAAACTACCATCTTTTATATAAGAAATTTCACCTGTCTCTTCAGAAACAAGTAAACAAATAGCATCTGTTTTTTCTGAAACTCCAATAGCCGCTCTATGTCGTAGACCAAATCTTGCAGGAATTTTATTACTATCAGAAATTGGCAAAACCACTCTTGTAGCCACAATAAAGTTATCTCTAATTATTAATGCACCATCATGTAAAGGGCTGTTTTTGTAAAAAATACTTTCTAAGATAGCCACGTTAACTAGAGCATTCATGTTATCACCTGTATTTATTAGAAAATCAAGTGAGTTGGTGCGTTCAATCACGATTAATGCACCTGTTTTTGATTTTGATAATTTTTTGCAAGCTTCTATAATAACTTCAGTTTCTATTTCTGCACTAATTTCTGTTTGTAAAAATTTTATTTGTTTTAAAAAGCTTCGTTTATTCGTAAATTTACTTGTACCGATCATTAATAAGAATTTTCTTATTTCTTGCTGAAAAACAATAATTAAAGCAACAACACCACCACCTAAAAGTGTACCTAAAATTCCACTTAACATTTCCATTTTTAGTGCTTCTGTTATTTTCCAAATAACAAATACAATGGCAATTCCTATTACAATATTTATGGCAACTGTGCCTTTTAATAATTTGTAAGTATAATAGAGTAATGTTGCAACTAGTACGATGTCTAAAACATCTAGCAAGGAAAATTCAATAAAATCGAACATGAATATTGAGTAGTTTTATGCTAAAGTACTAAAATTAGGAAAGAGCTTCAAATTTCTTTTAAAGTCAAAATGAAATTTGATTTACAATTTTTATTGCTTCTGTAGCTTCTCTGACATCGTGAACACGTAAAATACTTGCCCCATTTAATAAGGCAATTGTATTTGCAGATGTTGTTGCGTTTAAAGCTTGTTGTGCAGAGATATTTAATGTTTTATACAACATTGATTTTCTTGAAATACCAGCTAAAATCGGTGTATCTAAACTTTTAAAAAGAGACAAGTTCTTTAAAATTTCAAAATTATGATCGATAGTTTTTCCAAAACCAAAGCCAACGTCTATTATTATATCGTTTAGTTTAAGTTGATGTAGTTTGTGTATTTGTGCTGCAAAAAATGAGATAATCTCTCTAGTTACATCACTATAAACAGGGTTTCTCTGCATGTTTTGTGGAGTACCTAACATGTGCATTAAAATATAAGGAACTTGTAGATTTGCAGCTGTAGTAAACATATTTTCATCCATTGTACCTCCAGAAATATCATTTATAATTGCAGCGCCAGCATTTATAGTTTCTTGTGCAACTCTACTTCTAAAAGTATCTACAGAAATAATGATTTCTGGAAAACTTTTAATTAATAAATTGATAACGGGTAAAATCCTATTGAGCTCTTCTTCTTCAGAAATGTGTTTTGCACCAGGTCTGGACGAATATGCGCCAACATCTATAAAGGTTGCGCCATGCCTCAGCATTTTTTCAACTTGCGAAAGAATGTCTGATTCGCTTTTATATTTTCCACCATCAAAAAAGGAGTCCGGAGTGATATTTAAGATTCCCATCACTTTTGGTGAAGACAAATCGACTAAAGTACCTTTACAATTTATGGTCATGTTAACTTACTACTTTGTTAATTACGTGTTCTATTTTTGGAGTTTTATACGCATTCATCTGCAGTATTAAGTCATTTACAGAAGTACTTACAAATAACATATCTCTATTGGCTTGTTTTAAAAAACCTTCTACTACCATTTTATCTAATTGTAATAAAACTGAATCAAAAAAACCATTTACATTCAAAAGTCCAATGGGTTTTTGTTCAATCTGTAATTGCCCTAAAGTCAAAGCTTCAAAAAGTTCATCAAGTGTTCCGAATCCTCCAGGAAGAGTAATGTATCCATCAATTAATTTACTCATAATTACTTTTCGTTCGCTCATTTTTTTACAAACAATCATCTCTTCTACACCGGAATGAACGACTTCTTCTTTTTCTAATAATTTAGGTATTACACCAATAACTTCTCCATTTTGGGCTAGAATTGTGTCTGCAAGAACTCCCATCATTCCAATTTTTCCTCCACCGTAAACTAGGCCTATTTTGTTGTTAGCAAAATAATTTCCTAATTCTACGGCAGCTTCTTTGTAAATAGGTTTAAAGCCTAAGCTTGATCCACAAAAAACAACAATTCTATTCATAATAATGATTGATAATTTCATTGTAAAAATAAATGAAATGCGTTTAAGTTTTACTATTTTTACACAAATACTTTTACTGAAAAATGCAAAATACCTCAAAACAATATGATGCTGCAATTGAAGAATGCAGAAGTTTATTTATCAAGAAAATGTCTGATTATGGTTCTGCATGGAGAATTTTACGTTTAACATCTTTAACAGATCAGATTTTTATAAAGGCGACAAGAATTCGTCAATTACAAGAAAATGATGTTCGTAAAGTTGATGAAGGTGAAAAACCGGAGTTTATTGGAATTATCAATTATTCTATAATGGCTTTAATTCAGTTAGAGTTGGGTATTGTTGAAAATCCTGATTTGAATACAGAAGAAGCGACCGTTTTGTATGATAAACACAGCAAAATCACCAAAGAATTAATGATGGATAAAAATCATGATTATGGAGAAGCTTGGAGAGATATGCGCGTTTCTAGTTTAACAGATCTAATTTTACAAAAATTATTACGCGTTAAGCAAATTGAGGATAATAAAGGAAAAACCATTGTATCTGAAGGGATTGATGCAAATTACCAAGACATGATTAATTATGCTGTTTTTGCCATGATTCATTTAGGGTAAGAAGATCTGCACATATTTAAAGTGATATGAACTTTTACAATAACTAAATAATTTAAACAGGATAAATAGAAGATTATTTTTTGCAATTTATTATTTGATATTCAATGATAAAAAGCATTATGATATAAGCAAAATACCATGATTTTAAAACTTATTACACAAATTGCAAGAATTTTAGTAGGAGCCTTATTTATTTTTTCAGGCTTTGTAAAATTGGTAGATCCAATTGGATCACAATATAAGTTTCAAGAATATTTTTCCGTTATCAAGATAAATTTTGGGTATACAATTCCTGATTTTCTTCAAAAGTATTTTGGTTCTGTGGTTTTAGAATTTGATTTTTTAATTCCTTATGCCTTGCCTTTTGCAGTTTTATTGATTGTGGCAGAAATTTTACTAGGAGTTATGATTTTAATCGGTTATAAGTCAAAATTTACCGTTTGGAGTTTGTTTATTTTAACATTAGTCTTCTTGTTTTTGACTTGGTATTCTGCCTATTATAATAAAGTTACAGATTGTGGTTGTTTTGGAGATGCAATCAAATTAAGTACATGGGAGACTTTCTATAAAAATGTAATCTTAATTGTTTTAATTATTATTTTACTGATAAAAATAGAGTTTGTTAAACCCATATTTAAAGGAAAGATACCAAAAGTAATTACCTTTTTATCATTAGGCGTTTTCTTGTTTATCACTCAACACGTGTTAACTCATCTGCCTTTAATAGATTTTAGAGCTTATGCGATTGGAAAAAATATTTCTGAGGGAATGGAATATCAAGATGATGGAGAAATCCCTCCAGTTCATGATTTTATGCTAGAAGATGAACAAGCAGATTTAGCACCAGAATTATTAAATAAAGAAAAAGTAATGCTCGTTATCATCTATGATTTAGAAAAAGTAGATGTTAATGGACTTCCTGCAATTAAAAAAGTTACAACAAAAGCTATGGCAAAAGGATACACTGTTTATGGCGTTTCAGCTTCGTTTACAGATGATTTGTTATTGGCTAAAGACAAATACAATTTACCTTTCAACTTTTTATTTTGTGATGAAACAACTCTAAAAACGATGATTAGAGCAAACCCTGGAGTTATTATATTAGATAAAGGAACTGTCGTTGAAAAGAAAAATTGGATAGATGTAGAAGCGTTAGAATTGTAAATTAATTTGCAATTACTTTTTATTTCTTTTGTTGTATACCTCAGTGAGAGTAAGGCCTTTCTCTTTCATAAAAAATTTATCTTTTGGACTTCCAATAATTTGAGCTGAATAAATACTTGAATGCCCAGAAAATAAATAAGAAGTTGTACAAGCTAAAGCGATAAAAATACCAGATTCAATTCCGAATAATTCAATTCCCATTATTGTACAAGCAATAGGTGTATTTGTTGCTCCTGCAAAGACAGCGACAAAACCCATTCCTGCTAATAATGGCATTGGCATTGGGATAAACCAAACTAAAATGTTTCCTAAGGTAGCTCCAATAAAAAAGAGAGGAGTTACTTCTCCTCCTTTAAATCCAGCTCCAAGAGTGAAAGAGGTAAATAGTAATTTTAGGATAAAATCATAAGAATTTAGATTGATATAAAAAGCATCTACAATTGTTGGCACACCAAGACCTATATATTTTGTTGTTCCCATAAGATAGACAACAACTGCTAAAATTGCACCACCAATTAAAGGACGAAGCGGCGCATACTTAATACTTTTTTTAAATAAAGTACCCCAAAAATGTGTGGATTTAGAAAATAACATACTTACCAATCCAAAAATAATACCTGCCAATAAAGACCATAAAATTGTTGTTGGTGTTAAATCAGAAACTGTAGAAATGTTGTAATGTGTATGATGAGATATTTGCCAAACATCACAAAAATAGTTTGCAAAAACCGCTGCTAAAAAACTAGGTACAATAGCTTCAAATCTTACTCTTCCAATAATCATAACTTCAAGCGCAAAAATGGCACCTGCTAAAGGTGTTCCAAAAACGGAAGCAAATCCCGCACTTATACCTGTAATTAATACAATTTTTCTATCAAAGGCAGAAAGTTTAAAAATTTTAGTAAACTGATCTGCAATTGCGCCACCCACTTGTACAGCAGTTCCCTCACGACCAGCAGAACCTCCAAATAAATGAGTGAGAATAGTTCCAATAAAGACTAGGGGAGCCATTTTAAATGGAATTATTTTTTTAGGAGAATGAAATTCTTCAATCAGTAAATTATTTCCTTTTACCACACTTTGTCCGTAATAATGATATGATAAACCAATGATAAGTCCACTAATTGGTAGTAATGCAATAATCCATAAATTTGCTTCTCTGTAGTTTGTTGCCCATTCTAAAGTCCATAAAAATACGGCGGAAGCACTACCAGCTAATACCCCAATAAGCAAACAAATAAAAGTCCATTTTAAAAGGAAAAGCAGGGATAAATTTTGTTCAAACGAAAGAAATATTTTTTTTATTTTATCCATAGTTAATTCAACTTACTTTATAAAAGGAACGCGTAGAATGAAATCCAGTGGAACTTTTGAAAAGTCTTTTTTTGCTTTGGTTTGCAAAAATAAACAAATAATAACAAAGGTATTTCTTGTCGCAAAGAATCATGTTTGTTAGAATTCTTTTACTGTTTTAATTTTTATTGTAACTTGTTTAAAAATCAAAATAATGAACGAATTTGTCAAGTATCAATCAGAGGAGGTTTACACAATTCTTACAATTAATAATGGAAAAGCAAATGCAATTTCTCATGAAGTAATTGAAGGGTTAAATTTAGGTTTAGATAAAGCAGAAAAAGAAAATAAAGTAGTAATTATTACAGGAAAAGAGGGTGTTTTTTCAGCTGGGTTTGATTTAAAAATCATGACGAAATCTCCCGAATCTGCAAAAAAATTAGTAACAAAAGGATCTAAATTATCTTTAAGAATGTTGTCTTTTCCACAGCCAATAATTTTAGCTTGTTCTGGGCATGCAATTGCCAAAGGAGCATTTTTATTGCTTTCTTCAGATTATAGAATTGGTGTTGAAGGCGATTTTAAAATAGGTTTAAATGAAGTGATCATAGGAATGACAATGCATAACGCTGGAATAGCTATTGCAAAAGCACGCTTATCTGAAGTTTATTTAAACAGAAGTGTAAATAATGCAGAAATTTACAATCCAAAAAGTGCAGTAAAAGCAGGTTTTTTAGATTTACTGGTTCCAGAGGCACATTTGTTAGCAACTGCTATAAAAGTAGCCGTTATGTTTTCTAAACTCAATAAAAAAGCACATGCGGAAACAAAGTTAAAGGTTAGAAAACAGCATTTACAGGATTTAGAAAATGCTGTTAAATTAGATTTAAAAGCAGATATTTCTTTAAATTCCTAAAAAAAGCCTCAAATTTTTACAATTAATTGTTGTCAAGAAACTTTGTTAGAGTTCTTTTGAATGGTAACTTTGGCTCTTTGAAAAGCAGTTTTATAGATTATAGGAAATGGATATATTATTAAATGTTATAGGGAATAAGAAAGTTAATGAGAAAATTACAATTTCTGGTTCTAAAAGTGAATCGAATAGATTGTTAATTCTTCAGAATTTATTTCCAGAAATTTCTATTGAAAATTTATCAGATTCTGACGATTCGGTGCACATGCAGCAAGCTCTATCATCGTCAGAAGAATCAGTAGACATTGGTCATGCAGGCACAGCAATGCGTTTTTTAACTTCCTATTTTGCTGTTAAAGAAGGTAGAGAGGTTGTCTTAACAGGTTCTGAAAGAATGCAAAACAGACCTATTGAAATTTTAGTAAATGCATTAAAAGATGTTGGAGCAAAAATCTCTTACGAGGATAAAGAAGGATATCCACCAATCAGAATTAAAGGAACTAAAATAACAAAAGATAAAGTTCAAATCAATGGAAACGTAAGTAGCCAATATATTTCATCATTATTATTAATTGCATCAAAACTAGAAAACGGTTTAGAAATAGAGCTCGTTGGTAAAATTACCTCTGTGCCATACATAAATATGACTCTGAGTTTATTGAATCAGTTGGGAATTAAAACTAGTTTTAAGGAAAGCCTTATTAAAGTTAATCCACAGACTTCAATAGAAAAACAAATTGTTGTTGTGGAGTCAGATTGGTCTTCGGCTAGTTATTTTTATTCAATTATGGCATTGTCAGATATTGGCTCAGAAATTACATTATCAGCCTATAAGAAAGAAAGTTTACAGGGAGATTCTTGTTTGGCAGAAATTTATCAGCATTTTGGTGTAGAAACAGTTTTTGGAGAGGATTTTATCATTCTACAAAAGGTAAAAGAGAGCAAGAAAACAACTTTAGAAATAGATTTAAAAAGCGCCCCAGATATTGCACAAACAATTGCAGTTACCTGTTTTGCAGAAAAAGTAGCTTGTAATTTAGTAGGTTTACATACTTTAAAAATTAAAGAAACAGACAGATTATTGGCTCTAAACGACGAATTGACCAAGTTGGGAGCAACTATTAGGGTAACTGATAAAAGTTTACATTTAAAAAATTCTTCAGAAATAAAATCAAATATTTCGATAAAAACGTATAACGATCATAGAATGGCAATGGCATTTGCGCCTTTAGCACTAAGAGTTCCTATTAAAATATTAGAAGCAAAAGTGGTTACGAAATCTTATCAAAAATTTTGGATTGACATGCAACAAATTGGCATTAAAATAGATAAACTATAATTTAACTCACCAAACACTTGACAAGGCCTATTTTGAAATCGTATATTTGCCGCTTTTATAAGTAAACAAACATATGAAATTATCGCATTTTGAATTTGAGTTGCCAGAGGAATTATTAGCAGTTTATCCTGCCGAACATAGAGATGAGTCTCGCCTAATGGTATTAAATAGAAAAGAACAAACAATAGAGCATAAGCTTTTTAAAGATGTTATAAATTACTTCGATGAAGGTGATGTTATGATGTTGAATAATACCAAAGTTTTTCCAGCACGAATGTTTGGTAATAAAGAAAAAACTGGCGCTAGAATAGAAGTTTTTTTACTGAGAGAATTAAATGCAGAAAATAGATTGTGGGATGTTTTAGTAGATCCAGCAAGAAAAATTAGAATTGGTAACAAATTATTTTTTGGTGAAGACGACAGTTTAGTTGCTGAAGTTATAGATAATACAACATCCAGAGGAAGAACATTACGCTTCTTATTTGATGGTTCTTATGAAGAATTTAGAGCAAAACTATTAGAGCTAGGTCAAACCCCATTACCAAAAGCAATTGGAAGAGAGGTGGAACCTATTGATGACGAACGTTATCAAACTATTTATGCAAAACAAGAGGGAGCTGTTGCAGCACCAACCGCTGGTTTGCATTTCTCTAAACATTTAATGAAGCGTTTAGAAATCAAAGGAGTTGAGTTCGCCGAGACGACATTACATGTTGGTTTGGGAACATTCAGCGCTGTAGAAGTAGAAGATTTATCTAAGCATAAAATGGATTCTGAGCAAATTGATATTTCTGATGAAACTGCAGATAAAATAAATTTAGCAAAGAAAGAAAAAAGGAAAGTTTGTGCAATAGGCACAACAGTAATCAGAACGATAGAGTCTTCAGTATCATCTAAAGGTGAATTAAAAGGATTTAAGGGTTGGACAAATAAATTTATTTTCCCTCCTTATGATTTCAACATTGCAAATGCAATGATTACCAATTTTCATACACCAAAATCAACTTTACTAATGCAAGTAGCTGCTTTTGGAGGTTACGATTTTGTAATGGAAGCGTACAAAGAAGCAATCAAAGAAAAATATAGATTCTCTACTTATGGAGACGCTATGTTAATCTTATAATATTTATAACAATAAAAATTAGAAACTGACAATTCATAGTTGTCAGTTTTTTTTTGCGGTTGCTTTAAGGTCGTGCTTTGCATTATATCGTTTTTGTAAATACAAAATGTATGTTATCACAATCGACAATACAACCTACTTGCAAGTAACTAGAATAACCTGAAATTATATGCGTATTTTTGCTGCATTCAATTTTTGATTTTTAAATACTATTATTTTGGATAAAAAGAAAGACATAAGAGCCTTAACTAAAGACCAATTACGTGATTTTTTTGTAGAAAATGGTGATAAAGCGTTTAGGGGAAATCAAGTTTATGATTGGCTTTGGAGCAAGTCTTTACACACTTTTGAGGCAATGACAAATATTTCTAAACAAACCAGAGAAATGTTAGAATCGAACTTTGTTATTAATCATATCAAAGTAGATTCTATGCAAAAAAGTAAGGATGGCACGATTAAAAATGGAATTAAATTACACGATGGTTTTGTCGTAGAATCTGTTTTAATTCCAACAGAAAAAAGAACAACAGCTTGTGTATCCAGTCAAGTTGGTTGTAGTTTAGATTGTAAGTTTTGTGCAACTGCGCGCTTAAAAAGAATGCGTAATCTAAATCCTGATGAAATTTACGACCAAGTAGTAGTTATCGACAAGCAAAGTAGGTTATATCATAATAAAAAGTTGACAAACATTGTTTTTATGGGAATGGGAGAACCCTTAATGAACTATAAAAACGTATTGAAATCAATAGAAATGATTACTTCACCAGAAGGTTTAGGAATGTCATCAAAAAGAATAACAGTTTCAACCTCTGGCGTGCCTAAAATGATAAAAAAAATGGCTGAAGAGGAAGTGAAATTCAACTTAGCAGTTTCTTTACATTCTGCAATAGATGAAGTTAGAACCTCTATAATGCCTTTTAATACTACTTTTCCATTAAAAGATTTAAAAGAATCCTTAGAATATTGGTATGAAAAAACTCAAAGAACAATTACCTATGAATATATAGTTTGGGGCGGAATTAACGATAGAAAAGAAGATATCAAAGCATTGGTAGAATTCTGTAAATATGTGCCTTGTAAAGTTAATTTAATAGAGTACAATCCTATCGATGATGGCGAGTTTCAACAAGCAAGTAATTCAGCCATAAACAATTATATTTCTAATTTAGAAATGCATGATATTACCGTAAATGTCAGAAGAAGTAGAGGTAAAGATATAGATGCTGCTTGCGGTCAATTAGCAAATAAATCGTAAACATAAAATTATTACATTTACACAGCACTGAAACTAGTTCAACATATATGAAGCCAGTAGAACTTATAAAACTTCCTATTCAAAACGAAATGGAACTCTTTGAGAAAAAATTCAAAGATTCTATGTTGTCGAAAGTTCCGTTATTAAACAGAATCACGTATTATATTGTTCGTAGAAAAGGAAAGCAAATGCGGCCAATGTTTGTTTTTCTGGTTGCAAAAATGGTTTCCGATGGTGGTTTCGATGAGAGAACTTATAGAGGAGCATCTGTTGTAGAACTAATTCATACGGCAACCCTTGTTCATGATGATGTTGTAGATGACAGCAACAGGCGTAGAGGATTTTTCTCTATTAATGCACTCTGGAAAAATAAAATAGCCGTTTTGGTTGGAGATTTTCTGTTGTCGAAGGGATTATTATTATCAATAGATAATGAAGATTTCGATTTACTAAAATTAATTTCTATTGCCGTTCGCGAAATGAGTGAAGGAGAATTATTACAAATAGAAAAGGCAAGAAAATTAGACATAACCGAAGTTATTTATTTCGATATTATACGTAAAAAAACAGCTACTTTAATTGCTGCTTGTTGTGGTATTGGAGCCGCATCTGTTGGTGCTAGTCGTGATAAAATTCAACAAATGAAAAAGTTTGGAGAATATATTGGCATTGCTTTTCAAATAAAAGATGATTTATTTGATTATTCTGATGAGAAAATAGGGAAACCTACAGGGATCGATATCAAAGAAAAAAAAATGACTTTGCCTTTGATTCATACTTTAAATAATTGTTCTAAAAAAGATAAGGCTTGGTTGATTAATTCAATCAAAAAGCACAATAAAGATAAAAAAAGAGTGAAAGAAATAATAACTTTTGTAAAAGAAAACGGAGGATTAGAGTACGCAACTATCCAAATGAATGATTACAAAAATAAAGCGATAGCTATTTTAGAAAACTATCCAAAATCTGAATACAAAAACTCTTTATTAATTATGATTGATTACGTGGTTGATCGTAAGATTTAATATTTAAATTTTTCTTTTTTTAGAGTTTCCTCTTTCCTGGTTTTTTATAATTCTAATAATTCCTCAATAAACTTTCTTGAATTAGATAATCTAGGCACTTTATGTTGGCCGCCTAATTTATCATTTTTCTTTAGCCAAGAATAAAACAAACCTTCTTTGGCTTGATGAATTTTTGGGGTATTTAATGTAATATTTAAATATCGTTTTGCCTCATAATCAGAATTGATAGATTTTAGAGCATTGTCTAAGACTTCAGAAAAATATCCAATAGATTCCGGTTTTTTAATAAATTCAATTACCCACTCATGTCCACCTTTCTCTTTTCCTTGCATAAAAATTGGGCCAACGGTATAATCAGAAATTATAGCCTCAGTTTTATCGCAAGCTAGTTTTAAAGCGTCCTCAACATTCTCTATATTTAATTCTTCACCAAAAACATTTATGTAATGTTTTGTACGACCTGTAATTTTAATTCGATAAGGATCTAAAGATGTAAAACGAATAGTATCTCCAATTAGATAGCGCCATAAACCACCATTCGTCGTAATAACTAAAGCATAATCTATTCCTTTTTTTACATCTGTAAGTGTAATGGTTTTGGATTCCTCACCCTTGTATTCGCTCATAGGAATAAATTCATAGAAAATTCCATAATCTAACATTAATAGTAATTCTTTAGAATTATTTATGTCTTGAATCGCAAAAAATCCTTCAGAGGCATTATAGATTTCATAGTATTTAAAATCTACTTTTGGAATCATTTTTTTGTACTGTTCTCGATACGGATTAAAGTTTACTCCTCCATGAAAATAGACTTCCAAATTTGGCCAAACCTCTAAGATATTCTCTCTTCCTGTTCTTTCTAAAACACGATTTAGTAAAACTAACATCCAACTTGGTACACCTGCTAAACTGGTAATATTTTCATCTATAGTTTCATCGATAATTGCATCCATTTTTGTTTCCCAATCGCTCATTAAAGCAACTTCTTGACTGGGTGCAGAACTAAAATCAGCCCAAAAAGGCATGTTTTCTATAATGATAGCAGATAGATCACCAAAATAAGAACCATTATCTTGATACACTTCGGAGCTTCCACCTAATCGCAAACCTTTACCTGTAAATAACTGCGTATTAGGATTATTGTTTATGTAGTTACACAGCATGTCTTTACCAGCTTTTAGGTGGCAATCCTCTAGAGCATCTTCAGAAACAGGAATAAATTTACTTTTTGCATTTGTTGTACCACTACTTTTTGCAAACCATTTTATATCTGTTGGCCAAAATAAATTTTGTTCGCCTTTTCTGCAACGTTCGATTAAAGGTTCGAAAGTTTCATATTTTTGAATAGGAACATTTACAGAGAAATCTTTGTGGTTTTCAATCGATGAAAATCCATTTTTTTTACCAAATTCTGTGTTCTTAGCCGTATTTATGAGCTTTAGAAGTAATTCTTCTTGTACATCAATAGGGTATTTTAAAAACAGCTCTATTTGATGTTCTCGTTTCTTTAAAAACCAAGAAATTATAGAATTGATAATTTGAAACGCCATAGAAATTCGTAAGTTTGTTTACTTCGATTTTAAAATAAAAATTCCATTAAAATTGAATACTAAAAGTAGTAAAATATTCTATATGAAGTACCAAGGAGTCTTAAAAAAAATGTTGACTGAAAATGCAGAAGAAATTCAGTATTATTTAGATTTTAAAACTGATTTTATAAATATAAATCAGTTATTGAACAAAGAAATAGCTATTAATTTTGAGACCTACGAATGTTTAAATTGTGATTTAGAGAAAGAAATTTATAGACAAGGGTTTTGCAAATCTTGTTTTTTTGATACTCCAAATGCTGGTGATTGGATTATGAGACCTGAATTAAGTAAAGCACATTTGGGGATTGAAGATAGAGATTTAGCTTATGAACAGTCGGTACAATTAAAACCACATATTGTTTATTTAGCTAATTCTAGCAATGTTAAAGTTGGTGTTACCAGAAAGCAGCAAGTACCAACGCGTTGGATAGATCAAGGAGCGCATGAAGCGATAGAAATTGTTGAAGTACCTAACCGTTATTTAGCCGGAATTACTGAGGTTGCTCTAAAAAAATATGTTGCAGATAAAACGAATTGGCGAAAAATGCTAAAGAATGATATTGAAGATGCAAGTTTGATGGAATGGAGAGATAAATTGAAGGAGTTTATTCCGGAGGAAGCTAAAGAGTATTTCATAGAAAATAATACGGAAACACATTTAAATTTTCCAGTGATAAAATATCCGATGAAACCAAAAAGTTTAAATTTGAAAAAAACACCAAACTATAAAGGAAAATTAGTCGGAATTAAAGGTCAATATTTAATTTTTGAAGACGAAACCGTTTTTAATGTGAGGGCTAATGAAGGTTTGGTCGTGAATGTTGAATTTTAATTAAATTATTTTCTGATTTAATAATCACGCATTATAAATCGTTTTTAACCAATATATTTATAGAATGAATAACAACTTATTAAAAGTAGCATTAGCGCAAATTACCCCAGTTTGGTTAAACAAAGAAAAGACGCTTGAAAAGATTGAAAAATCAATTTTAGGTGCTGCAAAAGAAAGTTGCGAACTCATTGTTTTTGGTGAAGCATTATTACCAGGTTATCCTTTTTGGGTTGCTTTAACAAATGGAGCAGAGTGGGATTCTAAAACTCAAAAAGAAATTCACGCTCATTATGTTCGTAATTCAATTACCATAGAAAAAGGCGAATTAGATTCCGTTTGTAAATTGGCAAAAGAACACAATATTTCTATTTATTTAGGAATTATGGAACGTGCACAAAATAGGGGAGGTCACAGTGTTTATTGTTCATTGGTGTATATAAATCAAGACGGAGAAATTAAATCTGTTCATAGAAAATTACAACCAACTTATGATGAACGTTTAACTTGGGCGCCAGGAGATGGAAATGGATTGCAAGTACATTTCTTAAAAGAATTTACAGTTGGTGGTTTAAATTGCTGGGAAAATTGGATGCCTTTACCAAGAACAGCTTTGTATGGTTTGGGAGAAAATTTGCATATTGCAGTTTGGCCAGGTTCTGATCACAATACAAAAGATATTACTCGCTTTATTGCAAGAGAATCTCGTTCTTTTGTAATTTCAGTTTCTACTTTAATGAAAAAGTCAGATTTCTCTAAAAACGTTCCATATTTTGATAAAATAGTAGAAAATGCACCAGATATTTTAGCAAATGGAGGTTCTTGTATTGCTTCTCCGGATGGAGAATGGCTAGTTGAACCAGTTTTACATAAAGAAGGATTAATAATAGAAACATTAGATTTTAATCGAGTTTTAGAAGAACGTCAAAATTTTGACGTTGTTGGCCATTATTCTAGGCCAGATGTTACTAAACTGCATGTAAATAGAGAGAGACAAAGTACGGTTTCTTATAACGATTAGAAATCTTAGTTTTAGTTATTATAAAGTAAATTTATACTTCACATTATAATTTAAAAAATGGCATTAATTAAATCTGTACGAGGAAAACACCCACAAATACCAGAGGATTGTTATGTGGCAGACAACGCAACTATCGTTGGTGATGTTTCTCTAGGAAAGGAATGTAGTATTTGGTTTAATGCAGTAATTCGTGGAGACGTACATTATATTAAAATAGGTAATAAAGTTAACATTCAAGATGGTGTAGTTGTCCATGCTACTTATCAAAAATCACCAACAAAAATAGGCAACAATGTTTCCATCGGGCACAATGCAATGGTACATGGTTGTACAATTCATGATAATGTCTTAGTTGGAATGGGAGCAATTATTATGGATGATTGTGTCGTAGAATCTAATTCGATTATTGCCGCGGGAGCAGTAGTTACCAAGAATACTAGAATAGAAAGTGGTAGTGTTTATGCTGGAGTTCCTGCTAAAAAAGTAAAAGATATTTCTCAAGATTTAATCTCTGGTGAGATTGATAGAATTGCCGATAATTATGTAAAATATTCCAGTTGGTTTAAAGAATAATTTTTGGACGTTACGCGAGGTCGGGCTTTTACTACTCGCTTTTTTTGAAAAAACAAAAAAGAGCTTAAACATGCCGTTCAATCCCTAACGCAAATATAAATGTGAATAAAGCTAAAAACCCGATTTCTATTAAGAAATCAGGTTTTTCAATCAACGAATCAACTAAAACTACTTATTTATTTTGTTGGAATTTGTTGCGTCTCTTTTTCTCTTTCATTTTATTTTTAGCCATTCTCGTTCTACTTTTATGCATTTTTTCGAATTTCTCAAACTGCTCTTCGTTTAAAATGTTTTTAATGCTATTTTTCATTATAATTTGATGATCTAATTGATTGTTTTTAATAGCAAAAATTTCGTCAGATGTTGGCTTTTGTTTATTTATTCTCGCAGTTTTTCTTTTCTCTGTAAACTCGTTTTTATTTGTAATTTTAGACATGACGATTGGCTTAATTTGTTCTTGTTGCTTGTCAGATAAATCTAAAACTAATGTCATTTTCTTTACGGCTAAAGTTGTTTGCTGTTCTATTGTTAATTTAGAACCCATATTTCCTCTTTTTTTTTGAGCTTGTGCCGTAAATGTAAAAGCAAAAACCAATACTAAGATGTTTACTAAATTTTTCATATCCATAAATTTTAATTTTATTAAGTTTATATGTTTGACTATTAAAAAGTAAAATGGTTTAAATTTGTTTCTTATTTAACATTTTTTAACAAACTAAAGATGAATAAATTTTTGTGGTTACTATTATTGTTGCCAATTTTTACAGTTGCTCAAGACAGTATTCGTGTGGATGTGAGCAATCCACATGCTACAATTTATACTCATTTATATTTTTTACAATCCGATTCTTATGAACCTAAAAAAGCAGCAAAAACTATTTTAGGTCTTTCTGAAGAAAAAGCAATTGAAAAAGCGATAAGAATAAAACAAGTTTTAGATGGTAAGGGTTTGTTTGTAGATGTAAATAAAATACCAACAAATCCGAATTATAAAGATAGCATTGGCTATTCTTCTTATTTTAGGTATGTATTGTTTCCTCAAAGAATGCCTCAAATTTATTTAGAAAAGACAGATGGTAGTTGGTATTATTCCTCAGAAACTGTTTTGAAAATTGAAGACTTATACAAAGAAATTTTTCCCTGGTATGTTCAAAAATTACATGAATTAATTCCGGTTTCAGGCCATAAAAAATTATTCGGATTAGAATTATGGCAGTTTATTGGTTTATTATTTGTTTTGATTATTGGGTGTTTTATCTTTTTAATCGTGAAAAGAATTATCTTTTTTATTTTAAGAAGAATTCAGCACTCTGTTATCAAAAATTCAAACATTGAAGTAAATAAAGTCCTTAAAAAATTAGCACATCCTCTTAGTTTATTAGTGCTAGTCGCTTTTATTAATAAGATATTTCCGTCCTTACAATTTGGTTTAACTATAAATAAATGGGTGTTTTTAGGCTTAAATATTGCTGAAACCGTTTTCTGGATTTATGTTTTCTTAAAGTTAGTGCATGTGGTAATGCGAATTTATGCTGAATTTACAGAAAGGACACATGGCAGATTAGATGATCAATTAGTACCAATTTTAGACAGCTTTCTTACAGGATTAGTTATTGTAGTAGGTGTTTTTAAATTATTGGTTCTTTTTGGAGTAGATGCATCAACCATGTTAGCAGGTGCAACAATAGGGGGATTGGCATTTGCATTGGCTTCTCAAGATACTGTAAAAAACTTGATAGGAACTATTATGATTTTTCTAGATAAACCCTTTCATATAGAAGATTGGATTGAAGCAGGAGAAGTTGTAGGAACTGTAGAAAGAGTTGGTTTTAGGTCTACACAGGTTCGTGCAGCGGATACCTCTGTGTATCAAATTCCAAATAGTAAATTGTCTGAATTAGTAATTAACAATAAAGGTTTGCGCTTATTTAGACGATATAACACCAATTTAGGTTTGCGTTATGATACACCGCCAGAATTGATTGAGGCTTTTGTAAAAGGACTTAGAGAAATTGTTATCGCACATCCAGAAACACGTTCAGATTCTTTTAATGTCGAATTTACGGGCTTTGGAGATTCTGCGTTATTAATTATGATAAATGTGTATTTTAAAAGTTTAGCTTGGGGTGTTGAGCAATCCTCTAAACACAGGTTGCATATCGCTATTGTAAAATTAGCAAAAGAATTAGGTGTGGATTTTGCATTTCCATCTACAACTGTTACGATAGAGCAATTTCCAGAAAAGGAAGGTGTTAGTATAAAGTACGATATCAATAAGGAAAGAACAGATAAAGTAATCACCAAAATTATTCGTGATTTTAATCAGGGAAATTAGTTTTTTAAAACATTTTTTTGAGTCTATTTACCATTTTTATCTCTGGCCTCTTTAAGGATTTCTCTCACAGCAATCTCGTATTTTTTAGGATTAGTTGCCTTTTTAATCTTTTTGTACGTTTTCTGAGGGTTTGAAAAACTTTGAGAAAAGTACTCCCAAAAGCCTAGCATTTTCATTTTTATTGGTGTTGGTCCAGAAAGAGCTGCATCATATTCTTGATAAATACGATTGTGAAATTCATTAAATATATCAAATCTATTTTTAGGATATTCAGTAGTATTATTTTTAATCATACTGGGTAAAAAAGGATCTGCTATTAAACCTCTACCAATCATCCAGTGATCTATGGTTGTAAAACGCTCTTGTAGCTTTTTAAAAGCAGCTACAGAGGTAATATCGCCATTGTAATACATTTTATGTTTGCTATTGTCTAAACATTTTTGAAATGCATCTAAATCTGTTCCGCCTTTGTATAGTTGTTTACCAATCCTTGCGTGAATTGCTATATTTTTTAGAGGATATTTGTCTAGAATAGGCAAAGTATCTAAAATTTCTTCAGGATTATCATACCCCATTCTCATTTTCATAGAAACAAGAATATCACATTCATTATGCACTTTATCAAGAATGTTATCTATTTTTTCAGCGTTACTTATCAACCCCGAACCCATTCCTCGTTTGGTAACCATTGGGTAAGGGCATCCTAAATTCCAATTCAATTCTTTATAACCTAATTCTTTTACATATTTGGAAACAAATAAAAATTCATCAGCGTCATTCGTAATAATTTGCGGAATAACCTCAAGGTTTTTATTATTTGCTAAATCAATGTCTCTCTTATAAGAATTTTTAATTACCATTTTTCCATTCAAACGAATATATGGAGAATAAAAAGTATCAATTCCTCCAAAAAAATGATTGAATGCATTTCTAAATTTAAAATCTGTAAA
>JAQXAP010000015.1 GCA_029252865.1 Polaribacter sp. | reverse complement strand
ACCTTTCCTAGAAAGCTTAGGCTTTAACTACGATTACTATGAATACCCTGTTGGGCACGGAGTTGCTCCACAAAACTTTTACAGCTTTAAAAAATGGATTGAAAAACGTTTGTAATTTTACAATTACAAAAATAGGTTTCTCCGACACCAGCATGTAATTCGTTGAAATAGCTATTTACTTATTATTAAAACTAAGGAAACTATTAAGACGTGAATTTCAAGAAAAATATAGATTCTTTTCAACTACCTTTGCATAAAAATATTTAAATGCAGTTTTCTGAATTACCATTACATAAATCAATTTTAAAAGCAGTTGCTACAGAAAGATTTCACACAGCAACCAAAGTACAAGAAAAAGCAATTCCTTTAGTTTTAAATAAAAAAAACATAATTGTTTCTGCACAAACCGGTACAGGAAAAACTGCTGCTTTTGCGTTACCTATCATTCAATTGTTATTAGAAAAACAAGAAGGGGAAAAAGAAGCAAAAAAGATAAAGTCTTTAATAATTACACCGACACGTGAACTAGCAATACAAATTTTAGAAAACTTTAAAAGCTTCAGTAAACACACAACTTTAGCAAATACTGCTGTTTTTGGAGGTGTTTCATTAGAACCACAAAAAGAAATTTTAGCAAAAGGTGTAGATGTATTAGTTGCAACTCCTGGAAGATTAATTGATCTTCAAATGCAAGGAAATATAGATTTAAGCACTATTGAGATTTTAGTCCTAGACGAAGCAGATTTAATGCTAGACATGGGCTTTATAGCCGATGTAAAGAAAATTGAAGCTTTATGCCCTAAGAAAAAACAAACATTACTTTTTTCCGCAACCATACCTGAAAAAATAGATCAATTAGCGAATAGGATTCTAAAAAACCCTATTAAAATCGAAATAAATCCGGAGGAAACCACAGCAAAAAACATTGGTCAGTTATTATATTATCTTCCCAAAAAGAATAAAACAGATTTGTGTCTGCATCTACTAAGACACACCTTAAATGGAAAAATAATTATTTTTAGACGTACAAAATTGGGGGTTGATAAATTAGAAAAGAGCTTACTTAAAAACGACTATAAAGTCACTAGTATTCATGGGGATAAAACACAAGCAATAAGAAATAAAGCTATTGAAGACTTTAAAAATAAGAAAGCAAATATCTTAATTGCAACAGATGTTGCTGCTCGTGGAATAGATATTACAAATGTAGATGTCATTATTAATTTCGATATTTCAAATATACCTGAAACCTACGTGCACAGAATTGGTAGAACCGGTAGAGCAGGAAAATCTGGAATCGCTTTATCATTCTGTTCTCCTGACGAAAACAGCTATATTAAATTGATAGAATCTCTAATTGAAAAACCTATTAAAGTTATTACAGATCATCCATACATAATCACCCCCCCTAAACATAGAAAAAAACAACCCAATACAATTAGTAAAAATAAAAAAGGTAGAAAATCTGAAGCTTCCAAAAAGAAGAAAAAGCGCTGGTACTAATTAGCTACTATTAAAAGTAATTACTTACTCGTAATCTTTCATTTCTTTATCGTAAAAAGCACCAGCTTTATCCATTAAATCTGCTAATTCTGTCGCAATATCTTCTTCCGTCTCTCCTGTCAAATCCTCAAACCACTCTATCTCATCATCTTTTAAATTGATTAAAAATCGAGGGAATTCTGTATGCAATACAAAAATATCTTCCGGAAAACTGCTATTATCTGCTAATAAAAATTTAGGTAAGGTCATGTTTTTGCTTAATGAGTTTTAAAGTTAACGAATTAAATCGAATAAATAATAAAATGGAAGCGGTTGTTAATCCGGCAAGCAAGCCCAACCAAATACCAAAACTACCATACATTTCTTCTTTTCCTAAAAAATAGGAAATAGGAAAACCTACCACCCAATAAGAGATAAAAGTTAATATTGTTGGGATTTTCACATCCTGTAAACCACGTAAAGCTCCCAAAACAACGACCTGTATACTATCTGAAATCTGAAAAAATGCTGCTGTTATTAATAATTTTGATGCAATAGAAATCACTTCCATATTGTCTGCATAATTAGCTGTGTCGTTTGAATTCACATAAATACTTGGCAAACTCTTATGAAAAATAAAAAATAACAAGGCAAAGAAAATAGCTAATAAAACACCGAGTAGAAAAAGCGAAAAAGCAATTCTACGCAAATCTTCATAATTTTTTAAGCCCTTTTGGTTACCTACTCTAATCATAGACGCTACACTTAACCCCATGGCAACCATAAATGCCATAGAAGACAGATTTAATGCAATTTGATTTGCTGCTTGTGGGTTTTTACCCAACAAACCACTTAACCAGATAGCTGCGGTAAAAATAGCTACTTCAAAAAGCATTTGCATAGCACTTAAAGAGCCTAGATTAATGATTTTTTTTATCATTAAAAAATCTAAAACAAAGAATTTTATATCTCTAACTATACGCTTTGATCTCTTGTTAAAACGCAATAGTATCCATAAATACAGAACCATTACAATTCGAGAAATTAGAGTGCCATAAGCCGCACCAACAATACCCATTTCAGGAAAACCGAACTTACCAAAAATCAACAAATAGTTTAAAATAATATTTATAATGTTTGATAATAAAGTGGCATACATAGGATACTTCGTCATCGACATTCCGTCACTAAATTGCTTTATAGCTTGAAAAATTATCATTGGAATTAATGAAAAAGCAACCAAATCTAAATACGGAATTGCAAGCTCCACAACTTCTTCCGGCTGTTTCATCAAATACATTACAGATTTCGAAAAATAAATCCCTAAAAACAGTGCAATACCCAATGCTGTGCATAAAAATAATCCATTTTTATATGTTGATCTTGCTTGTTTTAAATTATCTGAAGAATCTGCTTCTGCAATTAGTGGTGTAATTGCTGTAGAAAAACCAATTCCTATCGACATTGCAATGAACATAAAACTATTACCTAATGATACGGCAGCTAATTCTGCTGTTCCTATCTGACCTACCATAATATTATCGACAAAACTTACAAATGTATGTCCCAACATCCCAAGCATTACCGGGGCTGCTAGTTTCCAATTGTATTTAAATTCTGATGTATATTGATATATCTTCAATGTAAAATTTAGTTTTTCAGATTGCAAATATAAGTATTAAAGCAAGATTTTTTATACAGAAGTTATCCATTTTCCGATAAAGGTTTTCAATAAAAATAGTTACTTTTGAAAAACAGAAAAAACGGATTAAAATGGCAATCATTGCATTAAAAGGAAACACAATAAACACAATAGGTAACTTACCCAAAATAGGAACTAAAGCGTTAGATTTTAAACTAACTGCTATAGATTTGACTAAAAAGAGTTTATCTGACTTTAATGGAAAAAAAATAATCTTAAATATTTTTCCAAGTTTAGACACAGGTACTTGTGCAACCTCCGTTAGAGAATTCAACAAAAAAGTGGCAGATTTAGAAAATACAGTAATCCTATGTATTTCCAAAGACTTACCCTTTGCTCAAGCTCGTTTTTGTGGGGCGGAAGGTATTGATAATGTAATCATGCTATCTGATTTTGCTGATGGAAATTTTGGTACGTCTTACCAATTAGAAATTACTGATGGACACTTGGCACATTTACACTCAAGAGCAATTGTAATTATTAACGAAGATGGAAACGTAGTTTATACTGAACAAATTTCGGAAATTGTTAATGAACCCAATTATAAAGCAGCTTTAAACGCGATATAGTTTATGAAAAACCCTAACGATAGCTTTTTAAGAGGAAGACTTCGTAGTTTAAAATTCGCATTAAGAGGTATGTGGCTTTTAATAACGACTGAAGATAGTATTAAGGCACAACTTTTTATTGCCATAGTTGCGACTGTTTTAGGTTTTTATTTTGATATATCTAATATAGAATGGATGATTCAATTTTTAGCAATTGGCATGGTATTAGTTGCTGAAGCTGTAAACACTGCTGTAGAAGAAGTTGCAGATTTTATACATCCAGATTATCATAAGAAAATAGGATTAATAAAAGATATAGCAGCTGGTGCCCCAAGTTTTGCTGCCTGTATATCACTAATTATTGCTGGTTTTATATACATACCTAAAATATCTTTGCTATTTTAGGTGCAAATTTGAATTTTTAGTAAAATCGACCAAAAAAATTAATGGCCAATAGGAAAACAAGCACAAGTAAAACAATGAACTCTTCGGATAATAAACCGAATATATTTGCCTTTTTAAAAACAAGACAAGCACAAACCATTTTAGGAACATTTTTAATTTTATTTTCTGCTTTTTTGTGTATTGCCTTTTTTTCCTTTTTCTTTAACTGGCAAGAAGATCAGAGCACACTAACAAAATTAACGGATAGAACTGTCACTAGTAAGAATTTATTAGGCAAAGTTGGTGCAATTTTAAGTCACTTTTTCATCTATAAAGGTTTTGGAGTTGCCGCATTCATTATTGCTTTTCAAATATTTTTAACAGGGATAAATATTCTTATTAAAAAGAAATTTTCTAAAGTTGTTATTTCCTGGAACTGGTCACTAATAGCAATATTATGGATTTCTACCTGTTTAGGATTTACTAAAAGTAATTACGGACTTTTATCAGGAATCATCGGTTTTGAAATTAATGAATATTTACAAGCATTCGTAGGTAAAACAGGTTTAGTTATCCTTCTAAGTTTCATCTTTATATCTTATGTAGTTATTCGTTACAAAGTAACATTTGATAAATACCTTGATAATTACAAAAGAAATCAAGAAAAAAGAAAAGCACAAGAACTAATTCATAGTGAAAGTGAAAACGAAACTTCAACGAATGATATTCTAAAAACAGATAAAAAAGAAAAATCTGTCGTTGAACTTTCGTTAGAAAATTTAAAGCCTACAATTTCTAAACATTCTGACGTATCGAACAAATACGAAGAAATTGCTTTAAAAGTTGAAAAAGAATCAGAGCCTCTCGTAAAAACTGAAATACCTAAAGAAGAAAAAATAGGAACTGAGGCTGAAGCCGAAATAGAAGTAGAAATTGATGTTGCAATCGGGAGAGAAGAGGAAACTTCTACAGAAAATCTAGCAAACCAATTAGTCAAAGACTTTGGTGAATTTGACCCTACCTTAGAATTAGGAAATTTCAAATTCCCAACTTTTAATCTTTTAAAGCAATATAATGAATCTATTTCTATCGATCCAGTAGAATTAGAAGCTAACAAAGATCGAATTGTAGAAACTTTAAAGAACTACAAAATTGGTATTGCAGAAATTAAAGCAACCGTAGGACCAACAATTACGTTGTATGAAATTGTACCTGAAGCTGGAATTAGAATCTCTAAAATTAAAAATTTAGAAGATGATATCGCACTATCTTTGTCTGCATTAGGGATTAGAATTATTGCTCCTATTCCCGGTAAAGGTACTATAGGTATTGAAGTACCTAACAAAAAATCTACCATCGTTTCTATGCACTCTGTGATTTCATCAAAGAAATTTCAGGAATCAAGAATGGAATTACCCATAGCTTTAGGAAAAACAATTAGTAATGAAACCTTTGTAATAGATTTAGCTAAAATGCCCCATTTATTAATGGCAGGTGCTACAGGACAAGGAAAATCCGTTGGTTTAAATGCGGTTTTAACATCACTATTATACAAAAAACATCCAGCAGAAGTAAAGTTTATTCTAGTAGATCCAAAGAAAGTAGAACTTACTTTATTCAATAAAATTGAGCGTCATTATTTAGCAAAATTGCCAGATGTAGAAGAAGCTATTATTACAGATACCACCAAAGTCGTACACACTTTAAATTCGCTTTGTATAGAAATGGATAATCGTTACGATCTACTAAAAAATGCAATGGTTCGTAATATTAAGGAATACAACACAAAATTTAAGGCCCGAAAATTGAATCCGAATGATGGGCATCAATATTTGCCTTATATCGTTTTGGTAATTGATGAATTTGCAGATTTAATAATGACTGCTGGTAAAGAAGTAGAAACCCCAATTGCACGATTAGCGCAACTTGCAAGAGCAATTGGTATTCATTTAATCGTAGCAACACAAAGACCGTCTGTAAACGTAATTACAGGTATTATTAAAGCCAATTTTCCAGCCAGAATTGCATTTAGAGTAACATCTAAAATAGATTCTAGAACCATCTTAGATGCCGGTGGTGCTGATCAATTAATTGGTCGTGGTGATTTATTATACACTGCTGGTAATGATATTAATAGAATTCAGTGTGCTTTTGTAGATACTCCTGAAGTTGAAAAAATAACGGATTTTATTGGTTCTCAAAAAGCATATGCTGAAGCACATTTGTTACCAGAATATGTAGATGACGAGAGTGGC
This sequence comes from Polaribacter sp., assembly GCA_029252865.1. Taxonomy (GTDB): domain Bacteria; phylum Bacteroidota; class Bacteroidia; order Flavobacteriales; family Flavobacteriaceae; genus Polaribacter. The sequence goes on along the minus strand of JAQXAP010000015.1, from coordinate 16,612 downwards.
ACAAGTATTGATATAGATATTTCAGACAGAGACAAACTATTTAGAGAAGCTGCAGAAATCATTGTAACAGCTCAACAAGGTTCGGCATCTCTTTTACAGAGAAAACTAAAATTAGGTTATAATAGAGCTGGTCGCTTAATAGATCAGTTAGAAGCAGCTGGAATTGTCGGAGGTTTTGAAGGTAGCAAAGCGAGACAAGTTTTAATTCCAGATTTTGTTGCATTAGATCAATTATTAGAAAACGAAAATAAATAGTAGAAATGAAAAAAATAACCATCTTATTTTTCAGTATATTTTTAACAACTGTAACTATTTCACAGAATTCAGAAAAAGCAAAATCACTTTTAGACAAAGTTTCTACTAAAATGAGTGCTTATGAAAACATGTCTATTGAATTTAGTCAAACGCTAAGCAATCAAGATGTCGGGATTATGGAGGGCGATGAACCACCAATTAGGGGACAAATTTCATTACAAGGACAAAAATATAGTTTAAACTACCTAGGTAATAAATTCATCTTTAATGGAAAAAAGCTGTATGTAATTAATAATGACGAAAAAGAAATCACCATAACAGATGGCGATATGAGCGGAGATGACGGATTTATTTACCCTTCTAAATTACTAACTTTTTATAAAGAAGGTTACATTTTCGAAATGGGTGATTTAAAGAAATTAAAAGGACGACAAATACAATTTGTAACCTTAACCCCTATTGATAGCAATTCGGATATCACAAAAGTAGAACTAGCTATAGATGCAAAAACATTGCATATTTATAAATTAATTCAAACAGGGTCTAATGGCTCTAAAACAACATTTACAATTAGCAACTTTAAAAGTAATCAAACTTTGCCTAGCGATTACTTTTCATTTGATGAAGAAAAATACAAAAAGCTAAAATTCACGATAGACTAATTATTTCTCAATTAATAGAATTTTAGTAGCTTCTTTCATCATAAGAAACTACTTTTGTCCCGATGAAGATTTTAGATAAATACATCTTAAAAACATTTCTAGTACCATTTGTAGCTACATTTCTAATTGTACTTTTTGTTTTAGTAATGCAAGTTTTGTGGCAAACCTTCGAGAACATTGCAGGTAAAGGCATTAGCATGCCTTTTATCCTAAAATTTCTTTACTATACAACTTTAATCATTACACCTCAAGCTTTGCCAATTGGTGTGCTATTATCTTCCATAATGGCTTTAGGTAATTTAGGAGAAAATTATGAGTTTGCAGCAGCAAAATCTGCAGGTGTTTCTTTACAACGTTTGGTAAGACCACTTATTTTCTTGACAATTATCCTTAGTGGAATAAACTTTTTATTTTTAAATAACATCTACCCGTATGCCGTTTTAAAGCAAAAGAATTTATATTTAAATATTAAAAAGAAAAAACCAGCCATGGCATTAGTTCCGGGAAGTTTTAATAGTGATATTCCCGGGTTTCAAATTAAGTTTGAAGAAAAATATGGCGAAGAAGAGAATTTATTAAAAAAGGTTTTAATCTATGATTTAACCACAGGTAAAGGCAATCAAAAAGTAATTACAGCAGAGAGAGGTAGAATTGTTTCTGAAGAAGGAAGCCGTTATATGACCCTTATTTTATACGACGGATACTATTATGAAGAGCATGTAAACAGTGCTAAAACTTTGAAAAAGAAGAAAAAAATGGCAGCATCGAATGCTACATTTAAAGAATATGAATTTAACATTGATATTTCTTCTGTTTCAGGAGATGGTGATTTAGATAAAGAACGCCACACAAAAAACTTTATGATGCTTAGTTTAAACCAACTAAAGGATACTATCCCGAACTTAAAAACTAGTTACGATGAAACATTAGTTTTAAAATCTAAAAATATATTTGCTACGTTACAGGCTAAAGATTTGTACCAATATCCGGACTCTTTAAGAAAAGAAAATTTAGATGTAGATATTTTAAAAAATTTTGACACAAAAAGTAAAATTCAAATTTTAAATACTGCTTCTACAAAAGCAGGGAGAGCATTAAGCTCTATTAAAAATAATAAAAGTTCTATTAAGTGGAAAAGAAAAAATCTAAACTTCTTTGATACAGAATATTACAATAGAATTGCATTTTCACTCTCTTGCTTAATACTCTTTTTCATTGGAGCCCCATTAGGCTCTATTATTAGAAAAGGAGGCTTTGGTTTACCGATGATACTCGCTATTGCAATATACGTTACCTATTTTTTTAGTAACACCTTTGGTAAAAACTTAGCTGAAGAAAGTTCTATAACATCTTTTTTAGGTTCTTGGATAGCGGCATTTATAATGATTCCCATTGGTATTTTATTAACAAGGAGAGCTACAAAAGATAAGGGTATTTTTAATCTCGATGCGATTACGCAACCTATTACAAATTACTTTAAAAAAATATTTTCAAAAAAAGAAGCATAATTTATATGACAACTCAAAACACCAAAAATAATACTCAATTAAATACTATTTCTGATGCTATTGAAGATATTAGAAATGGTAAAATTATTATAGTTGTAGATGATGAAAATAGAGAAAATGAAGGAGATTTTTTAGCAGCTGCCGAGAAAGTTACTCCAGAAATGGTTAATTTCATGGCAACTCATGGTAGAGGGTTAATTTGTGCTCCTTTAACAGAAACTCGTTGTAAAGAGTTAGAGCTGGGCATGATGGTTAACAATAATACTGATCCTATGGAAACTGCATTTACGGTTTCTATAGATTTACGTGGTAAAGGAGTTACAACTGGTATTTCTGCTGCCGATAGAGCTTTAACTATTAAATCTTTAATTGAAAAGGGAACCAAACCGTTTGATTTAGCCAGACCTGGACATATTTTTCCTTTAAAGGCAAAAGAAGGCGGAGTTTTAAGAAGAACAGGTCATACAGAAGCAGCCATTGATTTTGCGCGTCTAGCAGGTTTACAACCTGCAGGTGTTATTGTTGAAATTATGAATGAAGATGGAACAATGGCACGTTTACCGCAGCTTTTAGAAGTTGCAAAAAAGTTTGATATCAAAATTGTTTCTATTGAAGACTTAGTTGCTTACAGAATGGAGCATGATTCTTTAATTGAAATAAAAGAGGATTTTGAAATAAAAACTAGATTTGGTGAGTTTAGACTAAGAGCTTACCAGCAAACAACTAATAACCAAGTTCATATTGCTTTATCTAAAGGTACTTGGACTAAAGGTGAATCTATTCTAACGAGAGTAAATTCCACTTTAGTTAATAATGATATTTTAGGAACATTAACGAATAATGCTGACAAAAAGTTAGATAAAATGTTTCAAGTAATCAATGAAGAAGGAAAAGGTGCTATCATTTTTGTAAATCAACAAAATCAATCACAAAATTTACTTAGTAGATTATCTCTTTTAAAGGAGAACCAAATAAACGGAAATATTAAAGCTCCAGACATTAAAATGGACAACAAAGATTTTGGAATTGGTGCTCAGATTTTACACGATTTAAACATACATAAATTAAAACTAATTACAAATACACAGCAAACCAAACGTGTTGGTATGATTGGCTATGGTTTAGAAATAGTTGATTATGTAAAGTATTAATTATGCTTTAAATTGAATTTTTAATAGCTATTCTTCTTTTAAGCATATTTATATTTTGTTTTATTTAAAAATATATAACAGAAAACTAATTATTTTAAAGGTAAATTTTAAAGCTTTACTTTCACATCACTTTCTAACTCACTTGGTTTTTTGTTTTGTAAAAACAGACGAGCTGTATGAATTCCTTTTAAAATAATTGTATTATCCAAAACTTCTAACCAACTTCCTTCACGTAAACCCAGAACAGGAGTCTGATTAAAGGTATGAAACTCTCTTATACGTGTCTCTCTTGTCTCTCCCATATGAGTAGAGCCTTGAATTGGATCTAAATAATGGGCATTAATATTAAAAGGGATGCACTCTAGTGTTTTAAAACTTGGTGGATAAACAATTGGCATGTCATTCGTATTCTTAATATTTACGCCACAAATATTGCTTCCTGCACTTGTTCCTAAATAGGGGATTCCGGAATCGATAGCGGCTTTTAAAGTAATTAAAAGATCATTTTTGTAGATTTGATTTACCAATTCAAAAGTATTTCCACCTCCAGTAAAAATAGCTTCAGCCTCTTTGATTGCTTTGTTTGGGTCTTTAAATTCATGAATACCTCTTACACTTATATCCATCTTAGAAAACGCATCCTTAACTATTGCTGTATATTCATCATAAGAAATCCCACCTGGTCTTGCATAAGGAATAAACAACAACTCTTTCACATCCTTGAAATGAGTTTTTAATCTTGGCATTAAATAAGCCAAATAACCACTTCCGTGAACAGTCGATGTGCTTGCAATAATCATTTTCTTCATATACCAAAAATAGTAATTTCTTAAATATATTTTTTATTTATACAGATAAGGAAAACAATGAAACTAAAATTTCATTACTATCTATTGTCTATATTTTTTATCATTACTCCAACTAAATAATGATGTGCTGATAAATATTACGAGAGCTGATTTATTGTTTCAAAATAATCTCAAAAATAGGCGTAAGATTACGAAGTAAATCACAGAATGATTATTAATCGTAAATTATAAAATACAAAAAAAAGAGCGGAAAGTTTTTTACTTTTTACTCACTATACCTACTAATTATAAGTTCATTGACCTTTTCGGGAAACTTAGGTTAGTGAGTTTATGTTTATTTATTGATATAAGAATATTTTAATTTGCAACTTCATTAATAAACTTGATGCGCATTAAACGCAATTCTTCGTCATCATAATCGCCATCGAATTCATCCAAAGCATCCTGAATTTTATCAGAATCCGCTTCCATAAAGTAATCGTATATTTCTTCTTGTTGATCTTCATCTAAAAGGTCATCTAAACAATAGTCTATATTTAATTTTGTTCCTGAAAAAATGATGACTTCCATCTCTTTTATCAGCTCACTCATTGTAAGTCCTTTCGACTGAGAAATATCTTCTAAAGGTATTTTTTTATCAGTATTTTGAATTATAAATAATTTTAATCCAGAATTTGTACCTGTACTTTTTACAATTAAATCATCTGGTCTTAATATATTGTTCTCTTCTACATAATCACATATTAATTTTATAAACTCCTTTCCAAACTTCTTTGCTTTCCCTTCACCTACTCCGTGAACAGTAGATAATTCTCCTAGCGTTATTGGATATTTTAAAGCCATATCATCTATAGATGGATCTTGAAAAACAGCAAACGGAGGTACACCTTGTTTTGTAGCAACACTTTTACGCAGATCTTTCAATATTTTTACTAATTTTTCATCGGTAGCTCCTCCGGTGGATTTAGCGTTTGTAATTATTGAATTATCACTTTCTTCGTTATAAGAATGATCTTCTGTCATCATAAAAGAACGAGGATTACTAATAAACTCTTGTCCTTTTTCTGTTAATTTAACAACACCATATTGTTCAATCTCTTTCTTAATTAAATTAACGACTAGAATTTGCCTAACGAGTGCCATCCAATAAAGGAAAGATTTACCTTTACCAATTCCAAAAAATGGTTGTAAATGTGTTTTATGAGAGTTCAACAATGCGTTTTCTTTTCCAATAATCGTATTTACAACTTCCTTAGCTTTGTATTTTTGTAAGGTGTTTTTTATTACTTCTAATAAAAGTTTTACGTCATCCTTAGCCTCGTGTTTTTTCTTTGGGTTTACCGAATTATCATCCATAGCTGCGCCATCCCCATTTTCAGCATCAAACTCTTCACCGAAATAATGTAATAAATACTTTCTCCTGTTCATAGAAGTTTCTGCATAACCAACAACTTCTTGTAGTAAAGCATGTCCAATTTCTTGTTCCGCCACTGGCTTACTTGCCATGAATTTTTCTAACTTTTCAATGTCCTTGTATGCGTAAAAAGCCAAACAATACCCCTCTCCATCATCACGTCCTGCTCTTCCAGTTTCTTGATAATAACTTTCTAAACTTTTCGGAATATCATGATGAATTACAAAACGAACGTCAGGCTTGTCAATTCCCATACCAAAAGCAATTGTAGCCACTACTACGTCACAATCTTCCATCAAAAACATATCTTGGTGCTTTACCCTGGTTTTTGCATCTAAACCGGCGTGATACGGAACCGCTTTAATTCCATTCACTTGCAAAACCTGGGCTACTTCGTCTACTTTTTTACGACTTAAGCAGTATATAATTCCAGATTTTCCCATCCTTTGCTTTACAAAACGAATTATATCTTTTTGTACATCATTTGTTTTGGGTCTTACCTCATAAAATAAATTAGCTCTATTAAAAGAAGCTTTAAATTTATTTGCATTTGAAATTCCTAACGTTTTTAAAATATCTTCTTGTACTTTTTCTGTTGCAGTTGCAGTTAAGCAGATTATTGGAACATTATCAATCGCTTTAATAATATGCTTTAAATTTCTATATTCAGGTCTAAAATCATGTCCCCATTCAGAAATACAATGCGCCTCATCAATGGCAACGAATGATATTTTTTGTGTTTTTAAGAAAGCAACATATTCTTCTTTTATTAAAGATTCTGGAGCTACATACAAAAGTTTCGTAATTCCATTCGAAATATCATGTTTAACTTGGGCTATCTCAGTTTTATTTAAAGACGAGTTTAAAACATGTGCAACGCCATTATGCTCAGAAATACCTCTAATAGCATCTACTTGATTTTTCATTAAAGCAATTAAAGGAGAAACAACAATTGCTGTTCCCTCAGACATTAGGGCTGGCAATTGATAACAGAGTGATTTCCCCCCCCCTGTTGGCATAATGACAAAAGTATTATTGTTCTCCACAATACTTTTAACCACCTGCTCCTGTAGACCTTTAAATTTATTAAAACCAAAGAATTTTTTAAGAGGACTGTATAAATCCATTTATTTCAATATTCGTTTAACTTAAAAACAATTCACAAACATATTATAATATTTGCTCTAACTATTATTTATACTAAATTTGCTCTTTCCTTATACTAAAGATATGACTTTTTTTTATTCTGATAAAATACTGAACTATTGAAAAAGACAAACTCAATTATACAAACGGCCAAAGAAACTATTTTAATAGAAAGTAATGCTATTGCTAATTTAGCGAAATTAATTGATGCTGACTTTGAAGAAGCAGTAAAATTTATTTTAAATTCTAATGGTAGAGTTATAGTAACAGGTATTGGTAAGAGTGCAAACATCGCAACTAAGATTGTTGCAACCTTAAATTCTACTGGTACACCAGCTATATTTATGCATGCAGCAGATGCTATTCACGGAGATTTAGGAAATGTTCAAAAAGAGGATGTCGTTATTTGTATTTCAAAAAGTGGAAATACCCCAGAGATTAAAATATTAGTTCCTTTAATTAAAAATTATGGAAATAAAATAGTCGCAATTACTGGAAATGTTGACTCCTATCTTGGTGAACATGCAGATTTTACATTGAACGCTTATGTAGAAAAGGAAGCTTGCCCCAACAATTTAGCTCCCACAACAAGCACAACCGCACAACTCGTTATTGGTGATGCTTTAGCTGTTTGCCTTTTGAATTTAAAAGGTTTTACCAGTAAAGATTTTGCAAAATATCATCCTGGAGGTGCTTTGGGGAAACGTTTGTATTTAAGAGTGTCCGATTTAGTCGAAAACAATCAAGTTCCTAAAGTAAATCAAACAGATAGTATCGCTAAAGTTATTTTAGAGATTTCTGAAAAAAGATTAGGAGTGACTGCAGTAATGAATAATGATAAATTAGTGGGTATTATAACCGACGGAGATATCAGAAGAATGCTTTCTAACACAACTGAAATAGCCCTATTTCAGGCAATAGACATCATGGGTAAAAATCCAAAAACAATTTCTAGTGATGCCATGGCAATTGATGCTTTAAACGTAATGGAAAATAACAGTATAACGCAAATGTTAGTGGTTGACAATAAAAACAATTATGTTGGTGTTGTCCATTTACACGACTTAATAAAAGAAGGAATTTTCTAATGGCAAAAGAACAAAAAGAAATGTCCTTTTTAGGTCATTTGGAAGAATTAAGGTGGCATTTAGTAAGAAGCGCATCTGCAATATTTATCTTAGCTATTGTCTTTTTTATTTTCGCAGAAGAAGTTTATGATAATTTTTTATTAGCACACATAAAACCAGATTTTATTACCTACAACGTTTTTTGTGATTTTTTTAATTTATTTGGTTTAGATAGTGCTTTTTGCAATGTTAGTTTTGAAAATAATAAACTACAAAGTATAAAAGTTACCTCACAACTAATGAACTCTATTTGGTCTTCTTTAATCTTGGGTGTTATCTTGTCATTTCCATATCTTTTATGGGAGATTTGGCGATTTGTTTCTCCAGGTTTAACAATAAATGAGATAAAAAGATCTCGAGGTTTTATCTTTTTAGCTTCATTTTTATTTTTTATTGGGGTTCTATTTAGCTTTTATATCATCGCTCCCATTTCGATACATTTTTTATACAATTACCAAATTACAGACGCTATTCAAAATAGTTTTACTTTAGAATCGCACATAGGTCTTGTCACAAATATGTTATTAGGTGTTTCTATTTTATTTGAATTACCCGTTTTAATCTACTTTTTAACAAAAATAGGTCTGGTTACTCCAGATTTTTTGAGAAAGTATAGAAAACATGCATTAGTTGTTGTTTTAATTTTAGCAGCAATTATTACCCCACCAGATATTGCAAGTCAAGTTATAGTAGCAATACCAATCCTTATTTTATATGAAATAAGTATAAAGGTCTCAAGAAGAGTTATCAAAAAACAACAAAAAAATGCACAAAAAGGTTAAAGAATTTAATGACTATCGTCAAAAGATGAACGATAAAATTTTAGATTCTGATAATAAAGTAATTAAAAGAATATTTAACTTAGATACCAACGCTTTTAAAGATGGGCATTTACCATCAAAAACAAAAGAGTTATTAGGGTTAGTCGCATCAGCTGTTTTAAGATGTGATGATTGTGTACAATATCATTTAGAGGCGGCGCACAAACTAGGAGTTACTAAAGAGGAAATGATGGAGACAATGTCTATTGCAACTTTAATAGGAGGTACTATTATGATTCCTCATTTACGAAGAGCAGTTGAATATTGGGAAGCTATTGAAGCTGGCTCATAGTTTTGTGCATGTTTAAGAATCCTTTAAGGTTAATAAATCAAAGTATTTATTACATTTACATAAATCAAGAATTACCCAATTACACATCAATAAAAATATGATTTTAAGAGCAGAAAATATTGAAAAAATTTACGGAAGTAGAAAAGTGGTAACTGGTATTTCTTTAGAAGTTAAACAAGGTGAAATTATTGGACTATTAGGTCCAAATGGTGCTGGTAAAACAACTTCTTTCTATATGATTGTGGGAATGATAAAACCAAACTCTGGCAAAATATTCTTAAATGACGAAGAAATAACTGAAGATGCAATGTACAAACGTGCACAAAAGGGAATTGGTTATTTAGCTCAAGAAGCATCTGTATTTAGAAAATTATCTGTAGAAGATAATATTATGTCCGTTTTACAATTTACAGGTTTATCAAAAAAGGAACAGAAAATTAAACTAGAATCGTTAATTGAAGAGTTTAATATTGGTCACGTTCGTAAAAACAGAGGAGATTTATTATCTGGTGGAGAGAGACGTAGAACAGAAATTGCTCGTTGTTTAGCCTCTGATCCAAAATTTATTTTATTGGATGAACCTTTTGCAGGGGTAGATCCTATTGCTGTTGAAGATATACAGAGTATTGTAGCGCATTTAAAAGATAAAAATATCGGAATTCTAATTACCGATCATGATGTACAAGCAACTTTGGCTATTACAGATAAAACCTATTTAATGTATCAAGGAAAAATTCTAAAAAGTGGAACTCCCGAAGAATTAGCGTCAGATGAAATGGTTCGTAAAGTTTATTTGGGTAAAGATTTTGAATTGAAAAAGAAGAAAACCTTCAAATAGAAATTATTATTTATTTCATCTTTTACGGTAAACTAGAAATAGTGATATCTCTAAGTTGCTATTTTTTACTAAAATTACTGATCACTGATAAAGCCACGTATACAATTATTATCAAAGGAATAGAAATATACTGCAAGAAAATAATCATCAGTAAAGAGGCAATTAAAAATACATACTTTATTAAATTATTCTTTACTGAATAATCTTTAAATTTTAGAGAAAATAAAGGCAGTTGAGCATTCATCAAATAGGTTAATAATATCGTTATTATAATTAAAAAATAATTATTTGTAATTAGATTAAGTGCAAATTCAATATTTGAATATTCTTGTATTAAAGGCAACGAAATCACAAATAAGCTCATTGCTGGTGTTGGCAGACCAATAAAAGAATCTGATTGTCGCGTATCAATATTAAATGTAGCCAGTCTGTAACAAGCGCCCAAGGTTAAAACAAGGCCAACTAGCGAAATCCCTAAAATTGAATTACCAAAAAAAGAATTAGAAACATTCATTGTATTTAATTCAATCAATTTTAGCATTATAATACCCGGTACAACGCCACTTGTAACCATATCTGCTAAAGAGTCTAATTGCTTTCCTAATTCGCCTGAAACATTAAATAAACGAGCTGCAAAACCATCGAAAAAATCGAATACAATGCCTAAAATCACAAATAAACCTGCAAAAACAAAATCAGCTTGTACAGCATAGATCGTTGCAATTGTTCCACAAAAAAGATTGCCAAGCGTTATTAAATTAGGAATATGTTTTTTGATTTTCATTTTTCTATTCGATTAAAAAGCTAAAATAAGAAATCAAATGATGGTGGTTTTCATTAATTATATATTTTTTGTCATATTTGTAAGAAAAGAAACTTTATGCCAGTATTTACCTCAGACTTCTCTCCTACTTTACCTTTTAAAAATGGTCATTTTAATACAATGTACAGACCTATTTTTTCAAAGGTTATTTGCAGCTATTTAAGAAAAAGAGTAACTACCTGGGATAACGATTTTATAGATTTGGATTTCTCATTAGTCGGCTCTAAAACCTTAGCAATATTAATTCATGGTTTAGAAGGAAGTTCGGAATCCAAGTACATGGCATCAACATCTAAACATTTAAATAAAAAAGGCTTAGATACTGTTTGCTTTAACCTAAGAGGTTGCTCTGGTGAAGACAATTTATTGTTAGGCACCTATCATAATGGAAAAACAGAAGATGTCGATTTTGTGGTAAAACATCTTTTACAAAATTATGAATACGATAATTTAATCATCATAGGTTTTAGTTTAGGAGGTAATTTAACCTTAAAGTATATTGGTGAACAATCAGAAAATATTTCGCCCAAAATAAAAGGAGGTATTGCTGTTTCTGCTCCAATTGATATGGCTTCGGCTGAAATGGAAATGGACAAACTAAAAAACAAACTTTATATAGAGCTATTTTTTAAAACCATGAAAAACAAAATCTTAGAAAAAGCACATAAGTTTCCAGAATATAATTTAGACAAAGACTTATTATTTAAAGCAACTAAGTTCAAACACTTAGAACATTTATACACTGTGCCCGTTTTTGGATTTGAAAGTCCAGAGGATTATTGGGAAAAAGCAAGTTCTAAACCATTTCTATCTAAAATATGTAAACCAACTTTACTTATAAATGCTAAAGACGATACATTTTTATCGAAAGAATGTTGTCCTTATGATGAAGCCTATAGTTCTGATTATTTCTTTTTTGAAGCTCCAAATTACGGCGGTCATGTTGGTTTTATGACCTCCTTTAAACCTGAAGAAAATAAATGGTTAGAACAAAGAATTGAAAGATTTATTCGAGAAAATATTCAGATTAGTCTAGCATAAACAATATCTTTAAAAAACTACTGTTATTTTAGTATGTTTTTAGATATTTGTTATTGATAATTTTCGACCTTTGAAACATAAAATATTATTTTTTTTACTGCTTACTCCGTTATTCTTATCTGCACAAGCATTTAGAAGTTACTCTAACGAATTTTTAACTATTGGTGTTGATGCAGCAGGGCTAGCCATGAGTAAAAGTGTTGTTGCAACAACCAATGATGTAAATTCAATTTACTGGAATCCAGCAGGACTCGTTGGTATCGAAGATTACCAGGGTTCCTTAATGCACGCATCTTATTTTGCAGGAATTGCCAATTATAATCACGCAAGTTTTGCAATGCCTATAAATAAGCAAAGCGCTCTTGGATTTTCTATTATCCGTTTTGGGGTTGATGATATTCTAAATACGACTGAGTTAATTGATAGTGAAGGAAACATCAACTTTAATAATATTAGTCTTTTTTCTTCTGCCGATTATGCTTTTAACATTGCATACGCTAGAAATTTACTTTTTAAAGATGTCAAATTTGGCGTAAATGCTAAGATTGTTAGAAGAATTATTGGTGATTTTGCTTCTTCTTGGGGTTTTGGTTTTGATGCAGGAATTCAATTTGAACGTAATTCTTGGAAATTTGGATTAATGGCAAGAGATATTACAACAACTTTTAACAGTTGGGCTATCAATAATGATGAATTTAATAAAATTAAAAATGCTATTCCGGGACAAAACCAAGAATTGCCAGAAACAACTGAAATTACAAAACCCAAACTGCAATTAGGTGTTGCCAAATCATGGAGAATAGGACGCCTTTTTAATTTAATTACTGAAGCAAATGCAAATATGCGTTTTACAAGAACCAATGATATTTTCTCCACAGATGCTCTAAGTATAGATCCTGCAATGGGCTTTCAATTAGATTTTGATGAACTGGTATACTTAAGGGCGGGAGTTGGTAATTTTCAATACATTACAGAGTTCGATAACACAAAATCACTTTCTCTACAACCTAATTTTGGACTTGGTTTTAAATACAACGGAATTAAAGTAGACTACGCTTTAACCAATATTGGTAGTGTTGGAAATGCTTTGTATTCTAATATTTTTTCTCTTACAATAGATTATAGTTTTTTTAGACCTTAATTCCTATGATAAAAAAGCACGTTCTTTTACTGTTCATTCTTTCGATATTTTCACATTTAAAAGCACAAGTAAATCTTTCTGTATATGCAGAAGTAAGTATTGTAACCGCAGGCCCTGGTGAAGAGTTATATGAAGCTTTTGGACACTCTGCAATAAGAATTAAAGACCCTGTTTTAAATTTAGATTTAATTTATAATTATGGAATGTTTGATTTTAATCAACCAAATTTCTTATTAAATTTTGCGAAAGGGAATATGATATATAGTTTAGCTCGCTATGATTTTAAATATTTCTTAGCAAATTATAGAAAAGATAAACGATGGGTGAAACAACAGGTTTTAAATTTAACACAACAAGAAAAACAAGCCTTTTTTACATTTTTAGAAAAAAATGCAACGCCAGAAAATAGAAATTATCTCTACAACCCTTACTTTGATAATTGTGCAACAAAATTAAGAGACATAACCAAATCTATTTTAGGGAGTAAACTTGTATTTAATGATAATCACCTTAAAAAAGATTTAACTTTTAGACAATTAACAAATCATGAAATTCATTGGAATTCTTGGGGAACTTTCGGATTAAACTTAATTGCAGGTACAAAACTAGATCAAAAAGCAACTTCTGAAGAATATATGTATTTACCAGATTACGTATACAGCTCTTTCAAAAATGCAACTGTCTACATAAAAAATCAGCCCCAACAATTAGTGAAAAGAGAAGACAATCTCATAAAAGCTAAAGAAAAACAACCTAAAAAATCAATCTTTAGTCCATTTTTAATATTTAGTCTACTCGCAATTATCGGTATTTACATTACTGCTAAAGATTACAAAAAAAAGAAAAGAACAAAATGGATCGATTTTATTTTGCTGTTTACAACAGGAGTAATTGGTTGTGTGATACTTTTTCTGTGGTTTTTTTCCACGCATGCTACAGCACCAAATAATTTTAATCTATTGTGGGCATTTGCCCCAAATCTAATAATTTCATTTCTTCTATTAAGAAAGAGAACACCAAAAGAATGGTTGCAAAAATATTTCTTTGTATTGACGATTTTTATGCTAATGATTCCAGTAATTTGGATAACGAAAATTCAAGCTTTCCCGCTTGCAGTAACTCCTTTATTCATCCTACTTTTTGTTAGATATTACTTTTTATCAAAAAAATTACTGTCCTCTATACAATAAAACAGTTGTAACAGTCTTAATCAAGATTTTAAAATCCATAAAAGCACCTCTTTCTTTTATATAATAAAGGTCATAACGCAATTTAACCTCTTGCTCCTTAACCGAATTTGCATAAGGATAATTAACTTGTGCCCAGCCTGTTAAACCGGGTCTTATAACAGTTCTAATTGCGTAAAAAGGAATTTTATTTTCTAAATCCTTTACAAATTCAGGCCTTTCTGGTCTTGGCCCAATAAAACTCATATCTCCATTTAAAATATTATAAAACTGAGGTAATTCATCCAACCTAGTATTTCTTAAAAACTTACCAAAATTGGTAATTCGCTTATCATTTTTCACTGCCCAGACAGCACCTTCAGATTCAGCATTTTTAACCATAGATCTTAGCTTAAAAATATTAAATATTTCTCCATTTTTACCAACTCTTTCCTGAGAATAAAATAAAGGACCTCTATTGCCTAAAAGATTCCCTAAAAATAAAATAGGTATTAAAAAGAGTAGTACAATGAGACCAGTGGTAGCAATGATCAAATTAAAAAATCTAGATCCAAAAGTATAAAATCGGTTATTAGTGTTCGTACTGAAGCTTAAATATTTATAGAAATTATTCTTTAAATACTCCTTTGGTACTCTCGTTTTTACTTCTTCATAAAACGTTTCATAACTTATAACATTTATACCTTTCTGAAATAACAAGGTGAGCTCCTTATTTAAACTTTCAAAGACCTCTGGTGGTAATCCTTTAAATGAAACAACTATTTCTGTATTACTGCCTGGTTTAATTAAAGATAAAAGACTCTCCGAAGATATATTATGAAAATTATCAACGCCACTTATGTGCTTATCAGATAAGTATCCCTGTAAATTATGAATATTATCCTTCTGAATTTCTTTAAGTATACTTTTTATTTTATCTGATTCTCCAATAAAAAAAATACTTTTAAAATATTTTGGTGAAAAAATGAGCCCTGAATACATAAACCTCCAAATAATGACAGGCAAAGAAAGATTTAAAAATAAATATATTATTTGCAATCTATTATGAGGTAAAACGGGAGATATAAAAGGAGTAAAAATATAGAATATCGTGGTGGAAAAAGCGACTAATACAACGCTGCTAAACACCGTAAATCGATTACTTGAAATTTTTAAATTATAAAGCAAAAATATTTCCCCAAAAAATAAATAATAAAAAGTGAGTAAAAATAACCACCTTAAAATATATTCACTTGAAAAATAGAAATAGTTAAAATTCAAATAATTTGATGAAAAATTAAGGCTTAAAATTATTATTGAGATATCTAATACTCTTAATAAAAATTTTCTTTCTGATATATGATAAAGTGATGAAGTTCTTGCCAATTAAAATAATGGTATTAGGGGTCAAATCAAATTTAAGAAAAAAATTAGCTGAAAGTTTTAAAAAAAGAATGCATCGTTATTATTTCTTTCATTTTCACTAACAACTCATTGTTAATACAAGTTTTAAGCAAATCTCCATTAACCTATTGTATTAAATTGACTCATATATCACAAATATTAACATAAACTGCTTAAATAGTGAAAGTTATTACAAATTTTTATTTTTTAGTATTAAAATTTCATTTAAATAATTTATGTAAGACATTACACAAGGTGCAATAAGTCGCTCTAAAATAAGATAAGTTTTCAACATTTTTATACAGATTCCAGTTCCATTTGAGCATTTCTACTTTATTATTCGACATCGATTTACTTCGGTTTCTATACTGTGCTAAAACCTTAGTTAGACCAAAGGCATACTTTTCTGATTTCAAAATTTTTAACCACAAACCATAATCTTGTCTTTTTCTAATTTCTGGCATAAATATTTTACCCAAAATATCTCGATTATACATCGCTGTTAAACATCCTATTTCATTAGAATACAACATTCTGTTATAATCTAATTTATCTTTACAGTTTATAATTTTGTCGGTCAAATTCCCGTCTTCATTTATAATTTCATACGAAGTATAACTCAATGAATACTCATTCTTCAGCATAAAATCTAACTGGCATTCCAATTTTTTAGGCAACCATAAATCATCACTATCTAAAAAAGCTATAAAACTACCTTGCGCTAATTCTATTGCCTTATTTCTTGCAATAGCTGCTCCTGAATTATTCAATAATTGATGCAATTGAATTCTAGAATCTTGTTTACAAAAAGCAGAAATTATATCAACACTTTTATCTGTAGAAACGTCATCTACAATAATCATTTCCCAGTTTTTATAAGTCTGGTTTAAAACACTATTAATGGTTTGTGAAATAAATTTCTCAGAATTATAGCATGGAGTTATTATAGAAACGAGGTTATTCATTTATTTGGGAAATAAAATTTTTTAGCTTTCCTTTAGTGTAGATAAAATT
>JAQXAP010000009.1 GCA_029252865.1 Polaribacter sp. | reverse complement strand
ACTTTATATTTACCTTCGTTAACATTCTGATGACTTAATTCGTATTTACAAGTTCTTAAAGGATATAATTCTTTTATTAAATCTAATAAAACTCTTACTGTCTTTACAGAAGTATAGGGACCAAAATACTCTGAGCCATCTTTTATAACCCTACGTGTCATAAATACCCTCGGAAAGCGTTCTTTTTTGATACAAATCCAAGGATAGCTTTTATCATCCTTTAATAAAACATTATAACGTGGTTTGTATTTTTTAATAAGATTATTCTCTAATAATAAAGCATCTGTTTCCGTATTAACAACAATGTGTTTTATGAGAACAATTTTTTTTACTAAAACCCTAGTTTTACCATTTTCATGGTTTTTATTGAAATAAGAAGCGACTCTTTTTTTTAAATTTTTAGCTTTCCCTACATAAATAATTACATCCTCTTTATCAAAATATTGATAGACCCCTGGTTCATTAGGTAAGGTTTTTATTTGTAGTTCTAACGATTTAGACATGTAACGAAAATACACTTTTTTTTAAACACTAAATAAGTGAAGTTCCCTAAAACGGGATAAAAACTAGCTACAAAAATTAGATCTAAAAAAACATGAATAACTAGCGTAGCGTAAAATAAAATAGATAAAGAGAGGTTAATCGGACAAACGAAGACAGGTATAAACACCTGATTTTCCTGCAAAAACATAAATAAAGGAAAGAAACTATTATATTTAACACAAAAATATTTTCCACAATACTGTTTTGACCTTTAAAAAACCGAAATGGATAAATTACTTATTTAAAATACAAGGTGATTACTATAGTTTTATTTAGTTTTATAGCACTCCTAATTACGGGGATTTCATTATTTACTTACTTCTTGCCAAGAAAAAAAATAGTTGTAAAAGAACTCGAGAAAAAAAATAAAGAAATTACCTATCAAAAAGAAATTACAGAATCTATTATTATAAATCATGAAAAAGAGCGCAAGCGTATTTCCAAAGATTTACATGATAATATTAGCTCTAAACTAAATGTTATTAACCTAAATGTAAATCTATTAAAAGATGGAAATTTAAACACAGAAGAATCTCTTACTGTTAATAACGGTACACTAAATATTATTGATAAAACCATCAAAAGTGCTAGTAAAATTGAACACAATCTATTACCTCCAATATTAAAAAAATTTGGATTTAAAGATGCTGTGGAAGAATTGGCTGACGCCTTTAACAATAGTAGAAAAATTAACATTGCTCATACCATAAAGTACCCAAAAAAACTTTTAATTCCTGAAAACGAATTACATCTTTATAGAATTATAGAGGAATTAATTAATAACGCTATAAGGTTTAGAAAAGTAAAAAGTAGTAACATAAACATTGCATTCAAAGACAATAAATTAATTTTCAATTATACCAATAATAGCATTGGTTCTTATTCAAATAATTTAAATATTAAAAAAAGATTTAATTTGAAAAACATAGAGAGTAGAATTTCCTTATTAAACGCAAAGTACAGTATTGAATATGGAATAGGTGATAGTTTTAAAATTTTAATTGTAATATAGTACCTAAATATGGAAAAAATTAATATCGTTATTGCCGATGATGAACAACTTTTCAGAAGTGGAATTCGCTTTATATTAGAAAGAGAACCTAATTTTAATATTTCTTTTGAAACAGAAAATGGTAAAAAACTATTAGATTTTATTAGAACTACAAAAGAGTTCCCTGATATTATTTTGATGGATTTAAACATGCCGGAAATGAATGGTGTTGAGGCTACTAAAATCATTCATAAAACACATCCAAATATAAAAATAGTTGTACTAACAAGTTACAATAGCAGATCTTTTATAACTAATATGATCGATGTTGGAGCTTCTTCTTATCTCGTTAAAAATACAAGCCCTAAAATGGTCGTTCATACAATTAATGAAGTTTATAAAAAAGGATTTTATTATGATGAAAAAGTATTGTCTATTATTAATGAAAACATTATTTCATCCAGCGGAAAACGTATTAAGAATGATTTAGAACAAAAACTACTTTCTAAAAGAGAAATTGATGTTTTAGAATTGATTTGTGCTCAAAAAACAACTGCTGAAATAGCAGATAAACTCTTTATCAGTCCAAGAACAGTGGAAGGTCATCGAAACAACCTTCTTTTGAAAACGAAATCTAAAAACGTGGCAGGTCTAGTTATTTATGGAATTCAAAAAAAATTGATAGAAATTACACCAAATTTTAATCTTTAATTGAATTACTTTCTAATAGTTAATAATAGATTTAAACAATTATTTTAAGGTCTTTTAATTTATTTTTGACAACTTCTACCTATTTACACATAAAATTTTCTAAACTACTTAGAAAAACCAAATCTGTGTCAGATGAAGCATATAAATTAAGCGTTAACTACTTTTTCATCCTTTGGAAAAGCTTGTTTACTAAATATAAACAATAAAGCGACACCAATACTTATAAAAGCATCTGCTGGATTAAAAATATATTGAAAAAACGTAAAATCATTACCACCAATAAAAGGAATCCACTCTGGTAAAATACCGTCCCAAAAAGGAAAATATAACATATCTACTACTTTACCATAAAATAAATCGCCATAAGGTTTTTCTGCAAAAAGTGTTGCTACTTTATGATTTGATTGGTCAAAAATAACTCCATAAAAAATAGAATCTATTATGTTACCTACTGCACCAGAAAAAATAAGGGAAATACCAATTATAACAGCGTTGTGTACTTTGCGTTTTATATTGCCTACTAGCCAAAAAATAATTGCAGAAACCGCTACAATTCTAAACAAGGTTAAAAAAAGTTTCCCTGTTCTACCACCAAACTCAAAACCCATTGCCATTCCATTATTTTCCACGAAATGAATTCTAAACCAATCAAAAACTATCACTTCTTCACCTAAATAAAAATGAGTTTTTATATAAATTTTTATTATTTGATCTAAAATAATTGCAATTAAGATTGTAGCAATTGCAAGATTTTTTTTTGACATTCTTTTTTGTATTTGTGATCACAAAAATAACAATATTATTGTGTTTATTCAGTAGTTAAAAAAATATTAGCATTTAAAGAGTGTATACTTATTTCTTTACCCAATTCCGCTTCATTATTCTGATTTATTTGTTTAACTAAAACATTGTTAAGTTTAATTTTACCGTTTTTAGAAACGACATCAATCATTCCATTATTTAATGTCGCATATAAATTTCCACTATACATTTTAACTTCTAGATTTGCATAAATTGTATGAAGTTTTAAAATACCGTTTTCAATAAATATTTTTAAATCGCCCTTGTAGCTTTTAGATTCCAAATTTATTTCATCCCCAAAAACGGTAATTAATTTATTTTTAGGCACTTTAATAATTGCATTTGCTCTATGTAATCCTTTGGTAATAAATTTTCTAAAAACCTCATCTTCTTGTTTGGTATAAGGTATTTCAAATTGAATCTTTACTCGATTATTAAACTCTTTGTAGACAATATTTTGTTGTCCTATATTTTCCGTATTCAAATAAATTTCAATAAATTTTGATTTTGAATTTTCAATTACAACATCATCCAATCCTTGCGGAGAAATTTCGATTTCTTTTAATTCCGTTTCAAATTTTTGAAGCACTTTATTTTGAGATAAAATCACTTTAGAAATCAAACAAACTATAATAATAAGATGAATTTTCATTGAAGAAAAAAAGCTTCTATACAGAAGCTTTTAAGATTTTATATTACAAAAAACAAACATTATTGTTTACGTTTTGCCTCAATACTCAAAGTTGTATGAGGAACTAATAACAACCGTTCTTTTTGAATTAACTTTCGAGTAACTCGACAAATTCCATAAGTACCATTCTCTATTCTTAACAGAGCATTATTAAGATCTCTAATAAACTTTTCTTGCCTTATCGCTAATTGTACATTTGCTTCTTTATTCATTACTTCTGAGCCTTCATCAAAAGATTTAAATGTATGAGAAGTATCATCAGTTCCGTTATTAGCATCGTTTTTGTAGGCTGCTTTTAACATTGCTAAATCTTCTTCTGCTCTTGCTATTTTCTTATTAATAATTGCTTTAAACTCCTGCAAATCAGCTTCGTTATATTTTGTTTTTACTTCTAACATAAATATTACATTTTTTCAATTAATATTTTACTTTTTATGGTATCAAATTCAATTTCTGTACCATCTATTATATCGTCAACAAAAACCAATTCACTGGTTAATGTTTCACTCATAATGTAGTCTTTATTATCTTTGATAGATTTTTGTAGGTTTTCGAAATTTAAAACTGTTAACTTTATTTTATCTGCTAACTCTAAACCTTTGTCTTTACGTGCATTCTGAATTCTGTTCACCAACTCTCTCGCTATTCCTTCTTTACGCAATTCTTCGGTTATCGTAACATCTAAAGCAACGGTTAACGAGCCTTCATTTGCAACTAACCAACCTTCGATATCTTTTGATGATATTTCTACATCTGAGATTTCTAAAGTAATATTTTTTCCATTAATGTCAAGTAAAATGTTTTTATCTTTCTCTATTTTGTTAATATCTTCTTGATTAAGTTTTTGAACCTCTGCAGCAATAAAACGCATGTCTTTTCCAAATTTTGGTCCTAATGCTTTAAAATTAGGTTTAATTTGTTTGATTAAAATATCTGAAGCATCATCTAAAATTTGAATTTCCTTAATATTTACCTCGTTCTTAATTAAGTCTGCAACGGCTAAAATTTCTTCTTTCTGTTGTTCACTATCAACAGGGATCATAATCTTTTGAAGTGGTTGACGCACTTTTATCTTTTCTTTTGCTCTTAATGATAAAACTAGAGAAGATATTATTTGCGCATTTTCCATTTTACGCTCTAAGCTCTTGTCTACAAAACTTCCATCATAAACGGGGAAGTTAGATAAATGGATACTTTCTGATGTTTCTTTGCCTGTTACCGAATTTAAATCTTGATATAATTTATCCATAAAAAACGGTGCAATTGGCGACGCTAATTTTGCAATCGTGTTCATACAAGTATACAACGTTTGATAGGCAGAAATTTTATCTGTTTGATAATCTCCCTTCCAAAAACGCCTTCTACTTAAACGCACATACCAGTTACTCAAATAATCTTGTGTAAAATCTGATATTGCTCTTGCAGCCCTTGTTGGCTCATATTCTGCATAAAATTTATCAACTTTATGAATTAAAGTGTGTAATTCTGATAAAACCCATCGATCTATTTCAGGTCTTTTTTCTAGAGGAATATCTGCTTCTTCATAAGAAAAGCCATCAGTATTTGTATATAAAGTAAAGAATGAATAGGTATTATATAAAGTTCCGAAAAACTTACGTTTTACTTCTTCAATCCCTTCTAAATCAAACTTTAAATTATCCCAAGGATTTGCGTTTGCAATCATATACCAACGTGTTGCATCTGCACCATAAGTAGATAAAGTTGTGAAAGGATCTGTTGCATTTCCTAAACGTTTAGACATCTTATGCCCGTTTTTATCTAAAACTAAACCATTAGAAACTACGTTTTTATATGCTACAGAATCAAAAACCATTGTAGCAATAGCATGTAACGTATAAAACCAACCACGTGTTTGGTCTACTCCCTCTGCAATAAAGTCTGCCGGAAAAGATTTATTTTTATCAATTTTCTCTTTGTTTTCAAATGGGTAATGCCATTGCGCATATGGCATAGAACCAGAATCGAACCAAACATCAATTAAATCACTTTCACGTTTCATTGGTTGTCCTGTTGCTGAAACTAAAACAATTTCATCAACAATATTTTTATGTAAATCTATTTTAGCATAATTATCCTCGCTGTTGTTATCAACCTCAAAGTCCTCGAAAATATCTTTTGCTAAAACACCAGCTTGCACAGCCTTTGCCATTTCTTCTTTTAACTCTTTAACAGAACCAATACAAATTTCTTCTTTCCCATCTTCTGTTCTCCAGATTGGTAATGGAATTCCCCAATAACGAGATCGAGATAAATTCCAATCATTTGCATTTGCTAACCAGTTTCCAAAACGCCCCGTTCCTGTGGATTCTGGTTTCCAATTAATGGTTTTGTTTAACTCGTACATTCTATCTTTTACATCAGTTACTTTAACAAACCAAGAATCTAATGGGTAATATAGAATTGGTTTATCTGTTCTCCAACAATTTGGGTAACTGTGCTTATATTTTTCAACCTTAAAAGCTTTGTTTTCTGTTTTTAATTTAATAGCTAACTCAACATCAATAGATTTTTCTGGTGCTTCATCATCATTGTAATATTCGTTCTTCACAAATTTACCCGCAAACTCACCCATTTCTGGTCTAAACCTACCTTGTAAATCTACTAAAGGAACTAAATTATCATTTTCATCTTTCACCAACATCGGCGGAATTTCTGGTGTTGCTTGTTTTGCAACTAAGGCATCATCTTGTCCAAAAGTTGGCGCTGTATGTACAATTCCTGTTCCATCTTCCGTAGTCACAAAATCTCCTAAAATTACTCTAAAGGCATCTTCTGGATTGTCGTTTGGTAAACAGTAATCTAATAATTGTTCGTATTTAATATCAACTAAATCTTTACCTAAAAACTCTTTAATTACGAAATAAGGAATCTTCTTATCACCCGAATTATAAACAGACAAACCTTCTGAGGTTTCAACTTCAAAGTTATTTTTTCCTGCAAATTGTTTCCCAACTAATTTTTTAGCTAAAATTACTTTTACAGGTTCAAATGTATATTGATTAAAAGTGTCAACTAAAACATACTCGATTTTTGGACCAACAGTTAATGCTGTATTACTTGGCAATGTCCAAGGAGTTGTTGTCCAGGCTATAAAATAAATACTTCCTTCATTTTTTAAGAAGTCTGGAAGCGTATCTTGTAACGCCTTAAATTGCGCAACAACAGTTGTATCTGTTACATCTTGGTAAGTACCTGGTTGATTTAATTCATGAGAACTTAACCCTGTACCAGCTTTTGGCGAATATGGCTGAATTGTGTAGCCTTTATAAATTAATTCTTTGTTATAAATCTGTTTTAATAACCACCAAACAGACTCCATATATTTTGGTTCATAAGTAATATATGGATCTTCCATATCAACCCAATAACCCATTTTCTGAGTTAAATCATTCCAAATACCTGTGTAACGCATTACTGCTTTTCTACAAGCTGCATTATAATCTTCTACAGAAATCTTCTTTCCAATGTCTTCTTTGGTAATTCCCAGTTCTTTTTCCACACCTAATTCTATAGGCAAACCATGTGTGTCCCAACCCGCTTTTCGCCTTACCTGGTAACCTTTCATAGTTTTATATCGCGGAAAAATATCTTTAATTGCTCTTGCCAAAACATGGTGTACACCTGGTAAACCATTCGCAGAAGGAGGTCCTTCAAAAAACACAAATGGTTTCGCATTTTCTCTTGATGTTACACTTTTTTCAAAAATGTTATTTTCTTGCCAATATTCAAGAATTTCTTCTGCTACTTTTGGCAAGTCAAGTCCTTTGTATTCAGGGAATTTCGCTTTCATTTTCTATCATTTCTAATGAGAATGCGAAAATAAGGTTTTTCTTGGAATTTCTTGAGTTTGTTTGTGAAGAAGTTGGAAAGTACAAAAAAGTTATAAAGTCTTAAGGTAACAAAGAAATTCGAGTACTAATTCAAAAAATTATTTTATCCCACTGTTAAAAATCTACTATCGTCTTACTTTTAAAACTATTTTATATACCTCTTTCATTTTTTATTTTTTCATAAGCAGCTTGTATACTTTGAAATTTTTCATTTGCACCTTTTAAATGCTCCTCTCCAATACCTTGTAATTTATCTGGATGATATTTTTTAACCATTTTTCTGTATGCACTTTTGACGGCTGCATTAGATGCTGTCTTTTCTATTTCTAAAATTTTATATGCGTTTTCTGAAGTATCATAAAACATTGCTTTGATCGACTCAAAATCTCTTTGATTTATATATAAATAGCCTGCAATCTTCCTGATTTCTTCTACTTCTGACTCTGTAACAAACTCATCTGACTTAGCAATGCCAAACAAAAAATGTATTAATTGTAAACGCGAAGCGTGAGACATATTTTGTCTAATTTGGATACACACTTGACGCGCAGAAACTTGTTTTTTTATAATTCCGCTGAAAAGTTTAAATGCATTATTTGCTCTTTCCTTGCCATACATACCAACGAATTGAGTTCTTACAAAGTCTAGCTCACGTTTATCTACTTTTCCATCAGATTTTATAACGATAGATGCTAAAACGAGTAAACTCATTTCAAAATCTCCAGATTGAGTATTTACAGAATCTCTTCTAACTCTATTCCCACGAACTCTTTCTTGATATTCTCTTTGTTCTTGTGTTAAATCTTTTTCAGAAAAACCATCTACAAAACTACCTACTGCAAAACCAATGGCTGCACCAATAGGACCTCCTAAAGTAAATCCTAAACCTGCTCCCAACCATTTCGTAAAACTTCCCATTTTTTCTATTTTAAAGTTGCAAACTTACAAAGTTACAATGTTAAAATCTTGATTTTTTTTTAGATGTTATAATTTTACATGAAGGATTGAAGCATTTATTTGAGCTCTTTTTTGTTTTTCATAAAAACGTGAGCGCAAAAAGCCCGACGAATTTTGAATAAAAGTAAAGTGAAAGGAAACTTTTATTTAAAAATGGACATGCCCAAAAAGAAAAATATAATTAATATCAATTTTATTGATATTTCTATCAGAAACACCACTTTTAAGTATATTGAGTTTTGACAAACAAATACCTATATTTGCATTTTAAATTTAGAAAATATGTATCCAGAAGAATTAGTAAAACCAATGCGTGAAGAGTTAATTAACGCTGGTTTTGAAGCATTATATACAAGTAAAGACGTTGAAAACGCCATGTCTAAAAAAGGAACAACGTTAGTTGTAGTGAATTCTGTTTGTGGCTGTGCAGCTGGTACTGCAAGACCAGGAGCTGTGGCGTCTTTAGCCGCTGAAAAGACACCAACAAACTTAACAACTGTTTTTGCAGGTGTAGAAAAAGAATCTACACAAAAAGCACGTGAGTTTATGATTCCTTTTCCGGCTTCTTCACCAGCAATTGCATTGTTTAAAGATGGTAGTTTAGTACATATGCTAGAACGTCATCATATTGAAGGAAGGTCTGCACAAATGATTGCTCAGAATTTAGCACAAGCTTACGACGAGTTTTGCTAGCACAAGAACTCCTTTTTAAAAGAAAGAACTTTAAAATCCATTCTAAATTGAATGGATTTTTTTTTATTTTTACACAAAAAATATATGCCATCAGCATTATCGACTTACACCAAGGTAGAACTAAACAAGAAATTAAAAACACAACAAAATTTACTAATATTTAAAGGAATTGTTATTCTTTTAATGATTGTTTTTGCTGTTTTCTCTACCCTTGCAAAAGGAATTTCCTTTTACACCTTTTTACCATTATTTTTTATTCCAATGGGTCTTTTTATGTATTTTGAATTAAAAAAATTTAAAAAAGAAATCGCTTCAAGAAAACAAGATGAATCAAGAAAAGATAATATCTAATACTATTGTTTTTGTAAAAGAGGAACTTAAAAATGCCGAAGGTGGTCATGATTGGTTTCATGTAGAGCGTGTTTATAGAAATACATTATTAATTTCTAAGGAAGAAAAGGTAAATACTTTTGTGGTTTCTTTAGCTGCGCTATTACATGATATTGCTGATCCCAAATTTTTTAATGGAGACGAAACTTTAGGGCCAAAAAAAGCACAGAATTTTCTCAAAAAACAAAGGGTAGACAATGAAATTATTAAACATGTTATTAATATTATAAGATACATTTCTTTTAAAAATTCCTTTGATAAAAAGAGGAATAAATTTACCTCTAAAGAATTAGAAGTCGTTCAAGATGCCGATCGATTAGATGCAATTGGTGCTATTGGTGTTGCTCGATGTTTTAATTACGGAGGATTTAAAAATAGAGCTCTTTATAATCCTGAAATACCTCCAAATTTAAAAATGTCTAAAGAAGAATATAAAAATTCTAATGCACCAACAATCAATCACTTTTATGAAAAACTACTTTTATTAAAAGATAAAATGAATACAAATTCTGGAAAAAAAATTGCGCTTAGTAGACATGATTTTATGATAGAATATTTAAATCAATTCTATAGTGAATGGAATGGAATTAAGTAATTAATTCTCTTTTGCTACCTCTAAAGCAGTCATTTTGTGTTCTAAAATTGCTAATTCTTCTCCACATTCAATAATTTTATCGATGGTTAGGTTTTGATTAGAATTTATGTACGTTAATAATTCGTTGCTTTTAAATGTGTAATATTCAATTGCTTTATCTATTTTACTTTGCATACTATTTATTTATTGAATTAAATTCATCATTTCATTTCTATATTTTGATGCCGATTTTCCTGTAAACTCTTTAAATAGTTTATTAAAATGAGAAAAATTATTAAAACCGCATTCATAACAAATATCTGTAATACTTGTTTGACTTTCTGATAGTAATTTTGTGGCATGTACAACCCTATATTCATTTACTAATTTCGTAAATGTTTTACCTGTTGCTTTTTTGAAAAACCTACAAAATGCAGGAACCGTCATACTAACCAAACCCGACATTTCATCTAAACTAATGTGTTTGTTAAAGTTCTCGTTAATATGTTTAAAAATAACATCTATTTTACTACTATCTTGTGGCTGTGTTTCGAAAGCAAAACCATCTGCATTTAAAATTGTATAATCTTTTGATTTAGAGAGTGTGTGTAATATTTCTAACAAAATTAAAATCTGCTTAAAACCTTTCTTTTCAGATAATTTCTCAATTTTAGGTCCTAATTTTTCTTTCGTTTTTACCCCAAATAAAATTCCTTTTTTCGCTTTTTCAAATAAAATACTAATCGGTTTCATCTCTGGTACTTCAAAAAACACTTCTCCCAAAAAATCCGGCTTAAATTGTACTAATGTTTCTGAACCGTTTGTTGTGAGCCTGTCTGTAAAACCATTGTGAGGTAAATTAGAGCCTATTAATAATAGCTGACTATTATTAAAGTAAGACAAGTGGTTACCAATATGTCTTTTACCCTTTCCTTTGTTTACATAGACTAATTCAATTTCTGGGTGAAAATGCCAAAAAGCTTTTATCTGTTTTAAAAACTCTGTATGTTTTTTTACAAGTATAGAACTCCCAAAATCTGGACTAATTTTTTCTAAAGTTGGTTTAACATGCATAATGTTTTATAAATTAAATCAAATTTACAATAATAGAATCTAAAAAAATATATAGAATTAACAAAGTTATATACTATATTAACTTAACATTAATTTAATATACGTATAGTTGGTAATTTAGAATATAAATATGCCAATTTTGATGTTTTTACATCGGAATTCCTGTCATAAATTTGCAGTATAATTATTTAATATTATGGAAACAATAAAAAGAATTACAGTAGCGGCATTCATTTTAGCTTCATTAATCGGTTATGCAAACGAAGACAAAAAAACAACCAATAACAAAGCTAAAAAAACAGTTAAATTAGTATTTAATAACGTTAAGAAAGGACAAATTTTAAGTATTAGAGATGAACAAGGTTTTGAACTCTACAATAATAAAATTAAAAATTCTGGAAACTATTCTAAAATATTTGATTTTTCTGCATTAGAAGACGGTATTTATTCCGCAGAACTAAATAAAGATTTTAAAATTATTACTAAAAAGGTTATCGTTAAAAATGGTTTAGTTACTTTTTTAAATAATAAAAATAAAACAGAGTTTAAACCCGTAATAAGGACTAAAAATAATTTACTTTACATCTCCAAACTAGCGCTTAACCCAGAATCTATAAAGATTACTATTTACTATAAAGAAACTGCTATTTTTTCTGAAACGTTAAAGGATAAAAAGAATTTAAAAAGAATTTACAAATTATCTAAAAATGAAATTGGTAAGTATAAAGTTATCATTGACACTAAAGATAGATATTTTGTGAAAGATTTTACTCTATAAAAATTTAGTTAATTGTTTTACTGAAACATGAGTGTGTTTCAATAATAAAAGTGAGTCCAAAAGGACTCACTTTTTATTTATATTAATTTCTAAAACTAGGCTTTGTTTTATTTAAGAAAGCGGTTGTGCCTTCGTTAAAATCTTTTGTCCCAAAACATTCCCCAAATTCTTCAATTTCAACATCAAAACCATTTACACCATCCTCAAAACTTGCATTAATTGCTCTTATAGCTGCACTAATAGCTACAGACGAATTACTCACAATTTTACCTGCAATTTTTTCTACCACTGATAATAATTCTTCTTGTGTAGTTACTTGATTAACCAAACCACATTCTTTTGCTTCTTTTGCCGAAATCATACCTGCCGACATAATCATCTCCATTGCTTTTCCTTTACCCACTAATTGTGGCAGACGTTGTGTACCTCCATAGCCAGGAATAACTCCCAAAGAAACTTCTGGCAAACCCATTTTTGCGTTATCTGAAGCGACTCTAAAATGACAACACATTGCTAACTCCAAACCGCCTCCTAACGCAAAACCATTTACAGCCGCAATAACTGGTGTCGATAAATTCTCTACATAATCAAATAACAATTCTTGTCCTATTCTTGCTAAACCTCTTCCCTCATCAACTGTAAAATGAGCAAATTCAGAGATATCTGCTCCAGCAACAAACGCCTTTTCACCACTTCCTGTTAATATTATGACTTTAATACTATTATCATCTTCTAACTCCTTAAAAGCTAAACTTAACTCGTTAATAGTTGCTTTGTTAAGTGCATTTAATTTTTTGGGTCTATTTATAGTTATTTGAGCTAAATTATTTTTTCTGTGAACTAAAATATTTTCGAAATTCATTTTTATATATATTTTTTTAAAATTCTATAAAGTAGGAGTATTAAGTTTAGTTATGTTTTCGGTAAAATAACGCTAAAAACAGTTCCCACATCCTCTTTCGAGGTAAAAGAAATAACACCATCGTAAGCTTCGATTATATTTTTTATCATTGCTAAACCTAATCCCATTCCACTTGTTTTCGTGGTGAATTTTGGTTCGAAAATTAAATCTTTCACATCATCCGAAATTCCTTTTCCATTGTCAGAAACGGTGATTTTTAAATTATTATTTTCTGATAAAACAGTTACTTCTATTAAAGGGTTTTCTACTTTTTCTGTTGCTTGAATAGCATTTTTAACCAAATTAGTTAAAATTCTAATTAACTGTGTTTTATCTAAATTAGCATATAATTCAGTTTCTTTAGGGCTATACTTTATATATTCTTCTGTAAAAACATCAAGAGCAAACTTTACAACACTAATTATTTCTATTTGTTCTTTCTTTTGTGTAGGCATTTTAGCAAAATCAGAGAAAGCGGAAGCTATAGAACTCATTACATCTATTTGCTGAATTAAAGTTTGACTGTACTCTTTTAATTTTTCGTTTGCTTTTTCATCTAAAGGATCAAATCTCCGTTCAAAACTCTGAACAGTTAATCTCATTGGTGTCAACGGGTTTTTTATTTCGTGCGCCACTTGTTTTGCCATTTCTCTCCATGCTTGTTCTCGCTCACTTCTTGCAAGTTTAGCTGCACTTTCTCCCAACTCATCAATCATATTATTATACGCTTCTATTAAAACATCAATCTCTCCACTTGCCTTATTTAAAATAATTTTTTCATTTCTTTTATTTAAACGAGTTTGCTCTATTTTATCAGAAATGGTTTTTATCGATCTCGTTATATAACTTGATAAAAAATAGGCAAGTGCTATTGCTATTAAAAACATTAGAATATAAACCAAACCTAACCTTAAAATAAACTCTTTCAACTCATTTTCTATTTCAGAATTGTCCTGAGTAAACTGTAGTTCTAATATGCCGATTCTCTTAAACTTAGTATCATGTATAAATGAAAATGATGATTGATAACCAATTCCGTTTTCTACCCTCGCTTTAAATATTTTATGATTAGAATTTTGAGCCAATTCATATAGAAGATTATCAGGAATAGGTTTACGATCAATCTTTTCGAACGCACTTGCAATCGAAGATTTTAGTAAATTACCTTTTAGATCATACATAGAAATATTCATCTTATTGATAGATGAAATTTCAAAAATTCGCTCTTGAAATATTTTAGGTAAATTTTGAGTATTTACAGAGTATGTAGTCTTATTTTTTAATTCTAATTCAATGGTTTGTTTTGTGGTTGCCTCTTTACGTTCAAAACGTTGAATATTATAATCTTTTGTTTGCTCATCGTATTGATAAACGGTCACTACCAATATTAATATTGATGCTAATAACACCAACAAAATCATTGATAAAAAAATACGTATTCTTAAAGAAATCTTTTTAATACTGCTCAAACTTAATCGATTTTTACTTTCACTTTTAATAAGTCACCCTAATTTCAGTACTTATGAAGCTCTAGAGAATAAACTTTATTTAAAGTGAATCTTTTTATTTTTAAATGGATCGTTTTCCCAAAAATCTAAAACAAATTCTTTGGTGGAAATTCCCGTTTTAAAATTAACAAAAAGTATTCCAAAAAAACTTGTTGTTCTCTTTAAAAATTAAGTTTTGATAATTTACTCTTAAATACATCTAATTTACAACTTATTTATTTCATTTTTCGCATTCTTAAAATCTACAGGGGTATTTACATTTCTTATAACATCATCGTCAACTTCAACAATTTCTACTTCAGAATTAATCAATGCTTTTCTAGGACAAGAATAACCCTGTGCCAAATATTGTAATAAAATAGGGTATGCTTTTGGCTCATAAATAGTAATTAAAGGCTCCGGAAAATCTTTACCTTTTCCTTTAATTGCTGTTGCCATTTTTGCAGAATTTCTGTGATTTAGCAACAACTTAATAATCTGGTCAGTTACAAAAGGAACATCTGTCGCCAATACAAACCAAGCAGCATTTGGATCTTTCTGAAAAGCTGAACAAATGCCTCCAAAAGGACCTAAATTCAAAAATTTATCATGAATTTCATCTGCGTTTTCTGATGAATTTTGAACTGAATAAAAAGTTTCTAAATCATTGCTTTCTAACAATTCTTTTGCAACTATTTTTTGAGGTTTTCCAAAATAATCTAAATTCGATTTATCCTGCCCCATTCTTGTGCTCTTACCCCCAACCAAAACCAGCCCTTTGACAGCAGCTATTTTCTCTTGAATTAGATAATTTATATGATTCGAAATTTTATCAACCTCATCAATTGTGTAGCAAGTAATATTTTTTATCTGTGGATATTTTTCTTCAAGAAATGAAAAATATGCTGTATCTTTTTTTAGTTTTATTACAAACTGAATTCGATCTAACTGTTCTAATCTTTTTAAAACTGAAGCTTCTTTTTCTTGATCTAAAATCAAGATTTGCTTTGCTCCTCGATAGTGATTCCCATTGATAAAAACATAATCAAACTGCGCAAATTGCAGCCTTTGTTCAAATTTATTTATATTTCCTGATGTTGTAATCTGTAAATTTCCTTGATGATGAAAAGTGTATTCAGACAATCTATTTTGAGCAACATCTTTTGCATGAGAAGCATCAAAATAAGCCAATTTATAGTTTGATAATTTCTCAGAAATTTCATGCACTAAGTTAGAAATAATACCGCAATTTGTACCAAGAATTGCAATTTCATTCGGAGCAAAATTATCATTATCTCTTCTTTCTAAATTTGTATGTTTTTTGTGTTTTTTCAAAACTCTATATCTTTTTAATATCTATTCAATCTTTGTCGAAAACTACTCAAAACCTCGCAAATGATTTCGAGAAGACAATTATTAATTCTTAATGTCAGATTTACCACCAGTTTTAACTAACAATTTTACTTCTTTAATAACCATTTCTTGACTGATACTTTTACACATATCATAAATAGTTAAACACGTAATATTTGCGCCCGTTAAAGCTTCCATTTCTACACCCGTTTTTCCTGTAATAGTAACTTCACAAAAAACTTCAATATTTTTAGAATCTATAATATTAATATCAATATCAACTCCATTAATTAATAAAGGATGACACATTGGTATTAATTCTGAAGTCTTTTTTACACCTTGAATCCCTGCAATAATTGCCGTTTGAAAAACGGGTCCTTTTTTAGTAATTAACTCATCATTTGTAAAATGAGCAATTACTTCTTCTCCTAAAAACATCGTTGCCTTTGCAATTGCTGTTCTTTTGGTAGTTTTCTTATCAGAAACATTTACCATTTTAGGATTATTTTTTTCGTTTAAATGACTGAATTCACTCATTATCTATATCTAATTATCGGAAATGTATCTCCTTTTTTAAATTCTATATTATTATCTGGCAACTGAATGAAAGCATCTGTATTTACCAAACTAGCTAAATCTCCAGATCCATTTCCTTTAATTGGAAAAGCGATTAATTTACCTTGTTTATTTTTTAACTTTACTTGTAAAAAGTACACTAAGTTAGGCTTAAAAGAAACATCTTCTGCCAAAACGGCCATTTCTACATCAACTTCTAACGCTACAGATTTGTAATACCAGGGATAAAAATACGCTAAACAATTTACAAAAGTAGAAATCGGGTTTCCCGGAAAACCGAACACAGTACAACAATCAGTCTGTCCATAAAAAAAGGGTTTTCCTGGTCTTTGTGCTACTTTATGAAAGAGTTTTTTAACTCCTAATTCATCAAAAACTTCTGGTAGAAAATCGTATTTACCTTTACTTACTGCTCCGCTAAAAAGCAACACATCATATTCTTGTAGGTATTTTTTAATTTTAGTTTTTAAAATAGGTTTATCATCTGTTATATGCGCTGTTTCTGTATAAATATTTAATCTTTCCAACAACGAAACCAGGGTAAAAACATTACTTCTTCTTATTTGATGTTCTAACGGAACCTCATCAACGCCAACCAATTCATCACCGGTAGAAACGATCATTACTTTTGGTTGTTTGGCAACTTTTACAAACGATTTACCAACAGTCGCTAAGACACCTATTTCTGCGGCAGATATAATTATATTTTCAGAAATAAGAATATCTCCCATATTTCCATCTTTTCCTTTAATGTGAACGTTTTGTCCATCATTTAAAGATTCTACATTTATTGTTGTAATTCCGTTCTTAATAGTTACATCCTCATATCGTATAACCGTATTAGCATTTTTTGGTAAAACTGCACCGGTCATCACTTCAATACAGTTTTTAGAATTGTGAAGTTTAATTTGCTTACTTCCAGCTGCTTGAATTCCTTCTATTTCAAAAGACTTTTGTCCTTGTCTAAATGAAGCATAATCAATTGCAATTCCATCCATAGAAACTCTGTTAAAAGGGGGAAAATCTCTGTCTGCCGAAATCTCTTCTTTTAAAATTCTACCTAAAGATTTTATAAACGGCACTTTTTCAACTCCAAAATATTTGGTTGAGTTTAAGACAGTTTCAAAAGCTTTTTTTACTGAAACCATTATTACAATATCTAATTATTTGTTTGTTTAAGCATTTCTAAAGTTAAATGGTTAAAATATTCCTAACCTCCAATTGTACTCATACTTTCAGAAGCCATACCATCTTTTCTATTCGCTTCAGCTATAAAACCGTTTTCTGGTTTTTGTTTTACTAATCTCAAAAAAAGTTCTTTTAAATCTTCGTTAGAAGCTCCTTTTCTTATAAAATCTCGAAGATTAAAAACACCATCATCAAACAAACAATTTTTAAATGTTCCTGTTGATGTTATTCTAATTCGATTACAATCGTTACAAATAGTTCTCGTAAAAGCAGGGATAATACCTACTGAACCTAAATGATTATTAATTGTATAATTTCTTGATGTAGATGATTTACCCGAGTACACCTCACAAACATCAAACTCAGTTTTTATCTCGTTTAAAATCTTTTTAAACGTCCAATTCTCTCGAATATCCCTTTGCCCTTTTCCATTAAAAGGCATTTCTTCAATAAAACGTACAACAATATTTTTATCCTTTGTCAATCTCACAAAATCAACAATTTCATCAGTATTAAAACCTGATTGTACAACTACATTTAATTTTAAATCTAAACTGCTTTTTTCAAGAATTTCAAATGCATTGTACACTTTAGAAAAAACATCTCTTCTTGTAATTTTAGAAAATTTATCTTTTACTAAACTATCGATACTTAGGTTTACTTTTTTTACTTTTTCTAATTTTTCTAATTTAGAAATGTATTTAGAAATTAAAGCGCCATTTGTTGTAATATTAATTTCATCTAACAAATCATTATAAGATAACATTTCTAAAAAAGCAATAAAATCTTTCCGCACAAAAGGTTCTCCACCCGTTAAACGTACTTTTTTTATACCCAATTCTGTTAAAACACGAATTAAACGATACATTTCCTTGTAAGAAAGCAACTCCTGTCTTGGAACAACATTAATTCCTTGAGAAGGCATGCAATATTGGCAACGTAAATTGCAGCGATCTGTTACTGCCAGGCGCAAATACCCCATTTGTCTACCAAAATTATCTATCAATTTATTCAACTAGTTTGGAAGTTTTTTACTCAATAAACCATAGAAAAAAGCACCTAAAATTGCACCGACTAGTAAAATTAAAGCAGGCATTAATTTAAATCCAAGAATTACAAAGATTGGTGCAGCACAAGCTCCTGAGATCCCCCATCCTAAACCAAATAAAGTTCCTCCTAAAACTGTATGAATAAACCCTTTTTTCTTTTGTTTTGGCACAATCTTATTACCGTTGTTATCTTTTATAATTCCCTTTTTAAACAATTGCA
Organism: Polaribacter sp.; assembly: GCA_029252865.1. GTDB lineage: Bacteria > Bacteroidota > Bacteroidia > Flavobacteriales > Flavobacteriaceae > Polaribacter. The sequence continues at coordinate 4,990 of JAQXAP010000009.1, read as the reverse complement.
TAAAAATCATGGAAATTAGCACAGCCCCACCTATAATTCCATACATATGAAAAGACTGGAACTTAAACATTTCATAAAAACGATACCAAGAAATGGCTTGAGTTTTACTTAAGACAATTGCAAAAAAGATTCCTAAAAATAAAAATTTAATGTTTTTCATATCTAAAATATAATTGGAATTATAAACCATGTAGCAATAATACCTCCAATAAAAAAGCCAAATACAGCCAATAAAGATGGAAATTGTAAACTACTTAAACCTGTAATTGCGTGGCCAGAAGTACAACCCCCTGCATAACGAGTTCCAAAACCGACAAGAATTCCTGAGATTAAAAGAATTAAAAATCCTTTTAAAGAAAACAAAACCTCTTCTCCAAAAATTTCCTCAGGAAAATATTGACTTCCAATATTTGAAAACCCCAGCTCAGTTAATTCTTGAACTGTTTTAGGATTTAAATCTATCGTTTGATTTGGTATTAAATAAATGGAAGAAATAAATCCGCCAATAATTAACCCAATTACAAATAGCAGCGCAAAATCTCGATCTTTCCAATCTTTTTTGAAATAATCCGAAACCTTTCCAGCTCCCGCCATTGTACAAAGAGTTTCAAAATTTGTTGAGGCTCCAAAGTTTTTACCAAAGTAAAAATATAATAACAATGAAATTGATATTAAAGGGCCACCAAAATACCAAGTCCAAGGTTGTAGTATAAAATCCATAACTATAATTGAGTTTTTAAATAATTCATAATTAATTTTGTTGCTCCAAGATTGTCTTTAATGTATCTTTTATTAATTACACCTGATAATTTTCTTAAGTTTTTATCATTTTTAAAGTTCATTAAGCTCTGAGAAAACTCTTCTTTATTTTTAATAGAAATACAACCTCCAATTTTAACCAAATCTGCGGCTTCTTTAAATTTGTTGTATTTATTTCCAATCACTACAGGAATTCCAAAGGTTGCTGGCTCTAAAATATTATGCAAACCAGTTTTTAATCCCCCACCAACATAAGCAACATCTGCTATTGAATAAATTTTAGTTAAAATTCCGATTGTATCGATAATAAAAACTTGATATTCTTTTAAATTCAAATCATGCTTTAGTTGAGAATACAAAACAGTTTTCTTTTTAATAGACTTCTGTAATTCTAAAATAGGTTCTTGCCTTATATTATGAGGTGCAATAATAAACTTCTCGTCTTCTGAAGCTTTATTATTAATATAATCTACCAAAAGCTCCTCGTCTTCCTGCCAAGTGCTACCTGCAACAATTGTATAGTTATTGTTTTTAAATTCATCAATAAAATCGAGAGCATTGTTTTGCTCTAAAATCATAGAAACCCTATCAAAACGCGTATCTCCGGCAACAGTAACATTATTAAAATTAATTGAGCTTAATAAGCTCTTAGAGTTTTCGTCTTGAACAAAAAAGTGTTGAAAAGCTTTTAAAGAATCCCTCATAAAACCCCCATATTTTTTAAAGAAAAGTTGCTTTTCTCTTAAAATACCGCTCACTAAAATTGTTGGAACTTCTTTTACCCTTAATTCGTTTAATAAATTTGGCCAGAACTCATACTTTATAAAAACTGCCAAAGTAGGATTTAGTTCGTCTATAAAATTTATTGCATTCGATTTAGAATCTAAAGGTAAATAACAAACGACATCTGCCAAATTATAATTCTTTCTAATTTCATACCCAGAGGGAGAAAAAAAAGTAACTAATATTTTATAATCAGGATACTCCTTTTTAATTATTTCAATGATAGGCCTCGCTTGTTCAAACTCTCCAAGGGAAGCCGCATGAAACCAAATAGTATTTAAATTTTTTAATTTAGAAATTTTAGAAAAAGTTTCGCTTCTTCCTTTAACAAATAGTCTTATTTTTTTGTGAAACACTCCAATTATTGGTAGTAAAAGTGCAGATATAAAAACAATAAAATTATATAAAAATTTCATAATTGCTAAAGTACAAAATACAAGTAAGTATCGTTGAACAAATTAAACGGATAAAAACAAACATGAACCTCTAATCCCTATAAATTAAAGCTAAAATTACTTTAAATATAAATCGCTACTGAATATATAAATTTAGATTCACTCAAATAATTGTAAAAATAAAAAATCGCTTAAACAACTAATTGTCTAAGCGATTTTTTATTTATTAAAAGCTAAATTTCTTAAGCCTCAAATGGAGTAACAGATACATAAGATCTATTATTTCTTTTCTTACGGAATTCTACAACACCGTCAACTTTTGCATGTAAAGTATGATCTTTACCCATGTAAACGTTTTCTCCTGGATTGTGAGTTGTTCCTCTTTGACGAACAATAATATTACCTGCAATTGCAGCTTGTCCTCCAAATATTTTTACACCTAGCCTTTTCGATTCTGATTCTCTACCATTCTTCGAACTACCTACTCCTTTTTTATGTGCCATGATATTATGGTTTTAAAATTGAATTCTTATTTAGTTAAAGCCTCAATTAATTCAGCTTTCTTTAAAGAAGTATATCCTTTGATACCTACTTCTTTTGCAGCTGCTTTTAATTCTGCAACAGTCATAGAACTATAATCTGTTGTAGCTTCTTTTACTTCAGCCTTAGGAGCAACTTCCTTTTTAGGAGCAGATGCTTTTTTTGCTGATTTTTTTCCACCAGTGGCAGCGATAGATTCAATTTGAATCTCACTTAAATACTGTCTGTGTCCATTTTTCTTAATATAACCTTTTCTCCTCTTCTTCTTGAAAACGATTACTTTATCACCTTTTAAGTGACTTAAAATTTGAGCTGTTACTGATGCTCCTTCTACAGCTGGGGCGCCAATAGTAACATTACCGTTGTTGTCAAGTAAAAGAACGTTATCAAAAGTAACTTTTGATCCTACTTCTCCCTGTAAACGATGAACGTATACTTTTTGGTCTTTTGCAACTTTAAACTGCTGCCCTGCCATCTCTACGATTGCGTACATACTATTTGTTTTGCGTATTAATACTAATTAGTGCACTATCACAACGAAAATGCGGGTGCAAATATACATCTTTTTTAGAACTTACCAATATTGTTTTTACAAATAATTCAATCAAAATCAAGGAAATAACAATCTTCATCAAAAAACTACTTCGCTTTATTCACTAAATAGACTCCTATTAAAATGATAACTCCACTAAAAACCTGAATTAGACTCAATTTTTCACCATCTAAAACACCCCAAAAAATTGCGACTAACGGAATTAAATAAGTTACAGAGGATGAAAATACTGGATCTGAAATATGAACTAATTTATTATAAATAGTTTTTGCAATACCAGTACCCACGACTGATAAAACTACTATATAACCAAGCGAATGTATTAAAACCTGATTTTCAAAATCAAAATTTTCAAAGAAATCTGTACAATATAAAACAATCGTTGCTGGTAATATCAGCAATAAAAAATTACCTGTTGTAATTGCCAAAGCATCTAAATCAGATAAATATTTTTTTAACATATTCGCATTAAAAGCATAACCTACCGAAGCAATAATAACCAATAAGGCATACCAATAATTTTGATTCGGGTGTAAATCAGCTCCTTTCAATATTAAAACTGAAGTACCAACTAAACCTATTAAGACACCATACAATTGAGCTTTCTTAAAAGCAAAACCAAAGAAAACTGAACCTAAAATTAAAGTATTAAAAGGGGTAAAAGAATTTAAAATAGATACAATAGAACTATCTATAGTTGTAATTGCAAAAGCAAACAGAAAACCAGGTATGAATGTACCTGCTAAGGCAGTATAAACAATGTATTTCCAATGTCTTTTCTTAATTTTTTTTATTGACGAAAAGGCGACAGAAGTTAAGAAAATAGCAGTAAAAATCATTCTCAACGCACCTAACTGAACCGGAGTTATACCCAAAAGAGCTTTCTTCATTAAAATAAAAGAACTACCCCAAACTATCGACAGAATGACAAGATAAAACCACTTTTGTTGTTGATTATTCATTTTTGAAAAAATATTTTGTAAAAATCCGATAAAACTTTAAAATTCAACTCTTTTATTAATAAATTTGTAGAACTTTTTTTAACATAAAGACCCTTAAAAAGGTGTTTTTTCAAAATTAAATCTATTCACATGAAATCAAAAAAAATATTATTTTCTGTTGCTTTTGCCTTTTTTATTTTACTAGGGTGTAAAAATGAAGCAAAAAAAGAAACACTAGCTGTAAATAAACAAAATATTTCTTTAGTTATTTCTGGAATGACTTGTGAAATTGGTTGTGCTAAGACAATTCAATCTAAATTATCTAAAAAAGAAGGTGTTTTAAATGCAAATGTTATTTTTAAAGACAGTGTTGCAAATGTAGAGTTTGATAAAAATAAAACTTCTAAGAAAGATTTAATTGCTTTTGTAGATGGAATTGCAGGAGGGGAACTATACAAAGCTTCTGAGAATTTAAAAAGCTGCGAAGGAAAAAATAAAGCATGTTGTGCAGCCAAAACAAAATAGCTAATACTCTCAATAAAAAAAGGTTTGATTCTTAATTAAGAATCAAACCTTTTTTTATTGTTATTAACTCTTACTTACATTTTCTGTAACCAAGTTTTTACAGCAACTTCTGCTTTTATAATTTCTTTTAAATCGGCAATTGCAACTCTTTTTTGTTCCATAGTATCTCTATGTCTAATGGTAACGCACTTATCGTTTAAAGTATCATGATCTACTGTAATACAAAATGGCGTTCCTGCTGCATCTTGACGTCTATAACGTTTACCAACAGCATCCTTTTCATCGTAAAAAACGTTGAAATCCCATTTCAAATCATCCATAATTTCACGAGCTACTTCTGGCAAACCATCCTTTTTGACCAAAGGAAAAATTGCCGCTTTAAAAGGCGCTAAAACCGCAGGTAATTTTAAAACAGTTCTTGATGTACCATTTCCTAAATCTTCTTCTTGCAAAGAATTAGAAAAAATCGCTAAAAACATTCTATCTAAACCAAT
>JAQXAP010000001.1 GCA_029252865.1 Polaribacter sp. | reverse complement strand
AACTCTCTGTTGGAGGAAGTTTTAAAGACGACAAAATCATTATTCAAGGAGATTTTAGAGACCGAATAATGACAATGCTAAAGGATAAAGGATTCAAAGTAAAACGTGTAGGCGGTTAAAATTTAATAAAAACAGTGAAATTTATTAGTTAATTATATCGTTCTCTTGTTATATAAAACATCTAGTCAAAAGTATAATAATTGATATTTAACTACTTGATTATTAGTGATCGGAAATCACAAAAGGTTTAATCTAAATTCTACAAAGAAAAAATACAGAAATACTAAAAAACCAAGTAAACTTTTATTATTAATTTTGTGATGAAAATTCATATATTCGAGAAATACTAAAAAAATATTACTTTTTTATAACTTCAAAACAAAAAAAATTACAAATCAAATCCTAATATGTCAATAAAACAATCCGAACTAATCTTAAATCCAGACGGAAGTGTTTATCATCTAAATTTAAGACCAGAGCATATAGCTGAAAATATAATATTTGTTGGCGATCAAGATAGAGTTGATAAAGTCTCAAAATACTTTGATACTATCGAGTTTACAACTCAAAAACGTGAATTTAAAACGACAACAGGAACTTATAAAAACAAACTGTTTTCTGTTATTTCTACAGGTATTGGGCCAGATAATATAGATATTGTTCTAAATGAATTAGATGCACTTGTAAATATTAACCTGAAAACAAGAATACCAAAAGAAAATCTTACTTCTTTAAATATTGTACGAATCGGTACTTCCGGATCTTTACAAAAAGATATACCAGTAGACTCTTTTCTCCTTAGCTCACATGGTTTAGATTTAAACGGAATGCTTCACTCCTATCAAATTGATACAATTTCGAATCCAGACATTGAAAACGCCTTTGTTCAACATACCAATTGGAGTGTTAAAAAATCGTATCCAATTGTAATTGAAAATAGTAAAGAATTAGAAAACAAATTAAAATCAAACAAAACTTTTCAAGGAATAACAGCGACTGCAGGAGGATTTTATGGTCCACAAGGAAGAATTTTGCGCTTAGCTTTACAAGACAATAATTTAAACAATCTAATTGATAGTTTTAGTTTTAACGAACATAGAATTACAAATTTAGAAATGGAAACTTCAGCTATTTATGGGTTATCAAAATTATTGGGTCATAAATCGTGTTCTATGAACGCGATTATTGCAAATAGAGCTAATGGAACTTTTAGTAAAAACCCAGGTAAAGTTGTGGATGAATTGATAGAATATACACTCAATAAATTAGTTGAATATAATGACTAACCTGAAAGTTGGTGGAGTTCCAGAACATTTCAATTACCCTTGGTACTTAACCTTGAAAGACAAAAAATATAGCAAACATAATATCAATCTACGTTGGCAAGATTATCCAGGAGGAACGGGAGAAATGTGCAAAGCCTTAAGAAATGGTGAATTAGACATTGCCATTGTCTTAACTGAAGGTATAATCAAAGATATTACTGACGGAAATTCTTCTAAAATTATACAGACTTTTGTAAACAGCCCTTTAATTTGGGGTATTCATGTAGGTGCAAAATCAACTTTTAAAAAAATTAAAGAACTAGAGCACGCAACGGTAGCGATAAGTAGATTTGGTTCTGGCTCTCATTTAATGGCAATTGTAAATGCACGGAACCAAGGTTGGGATGTTTCAAAATTAAAATTTAAGGTTATTGGTGATTTACAAGGAGGTATCGATGCCCTTACAAATGGTGAAGCAGATTATTTTATGTGGGAACATTTTACCACAAAGCCATTAGTTGATAATGGTATTTTTAGAAGATTAGATGATTGTCCTACTCCTTGGCCATGTTTTGTGGTTGCTGTGAGAAATGAAGTTTTAAAAAATAATTTTCAAGAAATCAAAGAGGTTTTAGAAATTATAAATTATCAAACAAAAGACTTCAAAAAAATAGAAAATATTGATCAAACCTTGGCAAAAAGATATGGACAAAAATTAAAAGACATTCAGGAATGGTTGAAGATTACTGAATGGAATGACGGAAAACCGATAACTAAAAATTTAATTACTGGCATACAGAATAAAATGTTGCAATTTAACGTTATTGAAGAGAAGAAAAATCCAGGTGAGTTTATAAAAAATATGTATATTTAAAAAAAATAGTATTTATGAAAAAAGTAATATTTATAGCAGTTTGTATTCTAGGAATTATGTGTTTTTCCTCTTGTAGAAGTACATCAACATCTTGCGGTTTAGCAGATAATACAACAAAAATTCAAACAATATTAAATCAAGGAGAGTTTTCTTAGTTTCTGCTTGCATATTAGATTAGAAATCAAAGAATCCGCTAGAGGCTGATTTTTAATTTTATTTTAATGGAAATTAAGAGTAAACTATTAAATAGTTTTGCCTACCAATGTATAATAGTTTTATTTTCTTTTTGTAAAATCTCATTGGTTTTAGAAAAATGTTTACAACCAAACCACCCCCTCCATGCTCCCAAAGGTGATGGATGAGGAGCTTTAAGAATTGTATGTTTTTTTACATCTATTAATTTCTTTTTACTCTCTGCAAATTTTCCCCAAAGTAAAAAAACAACATTTTCTTTTTCTTTTGAAATTTGCTCAATAACAACATCTGTAAAAATTTCCCAACCTTTTTTTTGATGGCTTCCAGCCTCATGAGCTCTCACAGTTAATGTCGCATTTAATAATAAAACTCCTTGTCTTGCCCATTTATTTAGGTCTCCACTTTGTGGAATTTCTGTATTTAAATCTGATGCTATCTCTTTAAAAATATTTTTTAGGGAAGGTGGATGTTTTATTCCGTCTTTTACAGAAAAACACAATCCATTTGCTTGGTTTTCGTCATGATAAGGGTCTTGACCAATAATAACCACTTTTAAATCTTTAAAAGAACAACTATCAAAAGCGGAAAAAATGTCATCTATCTTCGGAAAACATTGATAATTTGAATACTCTTTATTAATAAAACCAGTTAATTCTCTAAAATAGGGTTTATCAAATTCTGCAGATAAAATATTTTTCCACGATTCTGAGAGGTTTCGATGCATTCTTTATTATTTTTGTATAAATTTCAAAGATAGTACATTGAACAAAAGTATATCAACAAAAACATTACAAGATCTCGAATTTTCAACAGTTTTAAAACACGTCACAGAATATTGTATTTCTAGTTTAGGGAGAGAAAAAGTACTTAATATTGAGCCCATTAATAATAAAAAATACTTATTCAAAGAGTTAGAATTAGTAAATGAGTACGCATCTTCTTTCGAAAGCGAAAATAGAGTTCCAAACCATATCTTTGATAATATTACAGCAAGCATAAGACGTTTGGCGATAGAAAATAGTTTTTTAGAAACAAACGATTTTTTAAAAATAGCCACAACTTCACTTACCGTGAACGAACTAATTAAATTTTTTAAAAAATTTAAAACTCAATTTCCTACATTTTACGAGCTTTCTCAAAAAATAGAATTCACCACTTTTATAGATGATGAAATTAAGAATGTTATTGACATATCGGGAGAGGTAAAAAACAATGCTTCACCAACTTTAAAACAAATACGAAAAGATATAAATAACGTACGAGGTAAAATTGGAGCTAGTTTTTCTAGTGCTTTATCTAAATCTATGGCCTCTGGTTATTTAGATGAAATTAAAGAAACTGTAATAGATAATCAAAGAGTTTTGGCTGTTTCTGCGATGCATAGAAAAAAAGTTCCCGGAAGTTTATTAGGATCATCAAAGTCTGGTAACATCGTATACATTGCACCACAAGCGACACTTTCTTACAGCAGAGAATACCAAAACTTAATTTATGATGAAAAACAGGAGATTATAAAAATATTACGATATTTATCGGCTACAATTCGGCCCTATGTATTTTTAATGGAAGAATACATTACCTTTCTAATTCATACGGATGTTGTCGGTGCAAAAGCAAAATACGCAAAGGAAATAAATGCCATTTTACCAAAAATTTCAAAAGAGAAAAAGATCTCTTTTAAAAATGCTTATCATCCAATTTTATGGCGAAAAAATAAAGAGCAAAATTTAAAAACTGTTTCTCAATCTATTGAGTTAAATGATAAACAACAAATTATTGTTATTTCTGGCCCTAATGCTGGTGGAAAAAGTATTACCCTTAAAACGATTGGATTATTACAAATTATGATTCAAAGTGGAATGTTAATTCCGGTTGATGAACGAAGTCAAACTTATATTTTCGATACCGTATTAACAGATATAGGAGACAATCAATCTATTGAAAATCAATTAAGTACATATAGCTATAGACTAAAAAATATGCGTAATTTTTTACGTAAATGTAATGAAAATACATTATTTTTAATTGATGAATTTGGTACAGGCTCTGATCCAGAATTAGGTGGAGCTTTAGCAGAAATTTTCTTGGAAGAGTTTTATTATAAAAAAGCTTTCGGAATTATCACCACGCACTATTCTAATTTAAAAGTATTAGCAAATGAATTAGAAAACGTAACCAATGCAAACATGCAATTTGACGAACGAAGTCTAGAGCCATTATATAAATTATTTATTGGGCAAGCAGGTAGTTCGTTTACTTTTGAAGTCGCACAGAAAAACGGTATTCCATTTAGTATTATCAATAAAGCAAAAAAACGTGTAGAGACAGAAAAAATACGCTTAGATAAAACAATCTCTAAGCTACAAAAGGAACGTAACAGATTACAAAAGAAATCTGAAAACCTAGAAAATCAGCATACAAAAGGTCAAATACATTTAGATAACTTACAAGAAAAAGAGCAACGTATACAAGACAAGTTATCTGGTTTTCAAGAACTTTACGACCAAAATCAAAAAATGCTTACGCTAGGTAGAAAAACAAATGAGTTACTGAACAAATATTTTCAAACCAATAATAAAAAAGAGTTAAATACGAACTTTAATAAATGGGCTGCAGAGCTAAAGTTAAAGCAAGTTATTAAAAAACCTCAAGTTCGTAAAACCAAAGCTCAAAAACAAAAAGCACAAATTGCAGAAAAAAAACAACAAGAAATTATTAAAAACGTAGAAAAAGAGGTTTTAGAGAAGGTAGTTCAAGTTAGAAAAGAAAAGAAAATTGAGGAGGCAAAAATAGCCAAAGAAAAATCCCTCTATGTATACCAAATTAATGATCGCGTTCGAATTATAGATTCTAATACTATTGGTACTATTGATAAAATTGAAAAAAAGAGTGTAACAATAAACTATGGCGTTTTTACAACAAAAACCTCTCTCATAAAAATAGAATTGGTTGAAAAAGCAAAAAAATAAATTATAAGGTTAATTGATAATTATACTATTATTTTATGGAAGACTGATTGGATAAATACCATAAAGTAATATCAGAAATTCTTGGTAAAAAACACAAAATGTTACCTCAGGATGTTGTGAAAAAAAATAGTAAAAATTAACCAGGAGGATTTACAAGGAACTAATTTCAAAATAAGTTTACAAAAAAAGTAGCTCTCAAGTTTTTGAGAGCTACTTTTTTTGTAATAACGAATTAAAATATAATTAGATGTTTTTTGCTAACCAATCTCCTACCTCTTTTGTTCCGTAAGATTTACCTCCATCAGCTAAATCTTCAGTTACAAAACCTGCGGTTAAAGCTTTATTTACAGCAGCTCTAATTGCTTTTCCTTCATCTTGCAAGCCAAAGTTTTCAAACATCATAGCGGCAGATAAAACTGTAGCCATTGGGTTTGCAATATTTAAACCTGTTGCTTGTGGATAAGAGCCATGTATTGGTTCAAACAAAGCATTGTCAATTCCCACGGATGCTGATGGCATTAATCCCATAGAACCAGAAATCACAGATGCTTCATCTGTCAAAATATCTCCAAATAAGTTTTCCGTAATTAGTACATCATAACTATTTGGCCATTGTACTAAACGCATAGCAACTGCATCTACAAATTCGTAAGAAACAGTAACTTCTGGATAATCTTTCTCCATTGCTTGCACAGTTTCTCTCCATAATCTTGATGTTTCTAA
>JAQXAP010000164.1 GCA_029252865.1 Polaribacter sp. | reverse complement strand
AATTTATAGTTTTTATAAATAATTTTTTTGCATAAATGTGATCGAAACATTATTAAACTCTAGTGAGAAAAAATAATAGATTAATAAAATATATTAGCAGTCTTCAAAAACATAATATTTATTGTTTTCAAAAAAATTACACCAACATTAATTTAACAATGAGAGTTTCTCCTAATTCTTCATTCATCATTTTTATAATTTTATCTTTTCCATAACTTAATTCTTCGCGTAAAACTGACGAATTTAATTGAATAATCAATGTTTTATTTTGCAGTTTTACAGAACTTGTATGATTAGAAATTCCAGGACCCATCATTTTATTCCAAGTTTCTTTCACTTTTATTTTCTGCATCCCCTTACTCAAGTTATTTTCCTTGATAAAACTGTTCATTAAATCTTCTATAGAAAAGGAATCGTTTTCTCTTTTTGACATTATTTTTTATTGTTGCTAAATTAAATTTACAATTTAAAGATTTGATATTCCTTATTACCAGATTTTAATATGCTCTCTGTTCTTTCGGAATGAGTATCAGTAATAAATATTTGCCCAAATTCATCATTATTAACCAAATCTATTAGTTGAGAAACTCTATTTTCATCTAATTTATCAAAAATATCGTCTAACAATAAAATGGGAGTTACACTTGATTGCCGCTTTATAAACTCAAACTGAGCTAGTTTTAGTGCGATTAAAAATGATTTTTGCTGACCCTGAGAACCAAATTTCTTTATGGAATAATCTCCTATTTTAAAACTCAAATCGTCTTTATGTACGCCAGAAGTTGTATACTGTATTACCTTATCCTTTGCTAACGAATCTTTCAACAAACTAAGAACGGAATTATCATGTAACTGACTTTTATAAAGTAAATTAACACGCTCTTTATCGCCGGATATTATTTGATACTTTTCATTAAAAATTGGAATAAAATCCTCTAAAAAGGTTTTTCTAACTTCATAAATTCTACTCCCATATTCAGATAATTGTTCATCATAAACACTCAAGTTTAAAGCATCAAAAGTTCTATTTGCAGCAAAATACTTTAATAATGCATTTCTCTGACTTAATACTTTATTATATGACAATAAATCTTTTAAGTAGCCTTTGTTTTGTTGAGAGATTACACCGTCAATAAACTTTCGTCTTGTATCACTCCCATCAGTAACTAAATCTCTATCTGCCGGAGAAATAATAACCAAAGGTAGCTGGCCAATATGTTCAGAAAACTTCTCGTAGCTTTTACCATTTCTTTTTAAGACTTTCTTTTGTCCTTTTTTAAGACTACATACTATTTTTTCATTTCTATCATTTAAAAGATAGTCTCCTTCAACCATAAAAAAACCTTCTCCATGTCTAATATTCTGAATAGCCACAGAATTAAAGTAACTTTTAGTAAAAGACAAGTAATATATTGCGTCTAAAATATTTGTTTTACCAACTCCATTATCACCCACAAAACAATTTATTTTTCTCTGAAAATCAAAGGATTGAGATTGTATGTTTTTAAAATTAAGTAAAGAAATTCTCTGTAAATACATGAATAGAATTTGATATTGAAACAGATTTGCAAATTATTGAAAATTTAGCGAATTATCCGCTTTTAAAATCCAATTAAAAAAACTATTTTTGTCGCCACTAATTTTTAATCAAGCAATGGCAACATACAAGAAGAAATATAAGGTAGAAAATAAAAAACAAGAAAATGTAATCGATGAATCAGAATTTGAAACGGCTGGAGTTTTAAACACTCTAGACGAAACCGCTTCTAAATCTGAACAATGGATTGAGAAAAACAGTAAACCTTTATTTATGGCATTAGTAGCCATTGTTGTTCTATTTTTAGGATACTTGGGTTATACGAAGTATGTAGTTGAGCCAAATGAATTAGAAGCTTCTAACGAATTAGCTTTTCCAAGAAAATATTTCGATGAAGCTGCAACCGCAGGTACAGGGATAGATTCTCTACTTAACTTAGGTATAGAGGGTGCTGACGGAAAATATGGTTTTTTAGATGTTGCTGATAAGTTTAGCGGAACAGAAGCTGGTAACTTAGCAAACTATTACGCAGGAGTTTCATTTTTGCAATTAAAAAATTATGAGAAAGCGATTGAGTATTTAAGTAAATTTGATTCTGATGATGAGATGCTAGGACCTGTTGCTCTAGGGGCAATTGGTGATGCCTTTGCAGACATTAATCAACCTGAAGATGCATTAGGTTACTATGAAAAAGCAGCAGATAAAAAGACAAATAATTTTACAACTCCTTTATTTTTATTCAAAGCAGGACAAACTGCTATGGAATTGAAAAAATTTAGTAAAGCTCAAGAATTATTTACGAAGATTAAAGAAAACTACTCTAAATCTGATCAAGGAAGAGATATAGAAAAATATTTAGCAGCTTCAAAATATGCTGTAAAATAATTATCAGTAAAAACTATTATTCACTGAGTAGTCATAATTCCTTGGTGGAAAAGGCAAGCTGAATAATGTAAACTGAAAAAAATGGCAACAACTAATTTATCATATTACGATAAAACAACAATCCCAAATGCGAAATCTTTTCGATTTGGGATTGTTGTTTCAGAATGGAATTCGGAAATTACAAAAAACTTACAAAAAGGTGCTATTGAAACTTTATTAGATTGTGGAGCAACTAAAGATAACATTATTTCTTGGGACGTTCCTGGAAGCTTTGAATTGGTCTACGGTTGTAGAAAGATGATACAGTCTCAAAAAATTGATGCAATTATTGCAATAGGAAATGTAATCCAAGGAGAAACAAAACATTTCGATTTCGTTTGCGAAGGAGTAACACAAGGTATTGTCGATTTAAATATTAAATACGAAATTCCTGTAATCTTTTGTGTATTAACAGACAATACCAAACAACAATCGTTAGATCGGTCTGGCGGTAAGTTAGGAAACAAGGGTATAGAATGCGCTGTTGCCGCAGTTAAAATGGCTGCACTTAAAAATATTGATACAATTACTGAAAATATCGGTTTTTAGTATATAGTTTTTCAGCTGAAAAATTATGTATACCTTGAATCAATTTTTGAAAAAGTCCTTTTAATTCTCTAAATTTGGATGATTTCTATATTTTCTATTTTAAAATAGTTTGATTATATTTTTCTCCATTTTATTAAGAAATTTTAGGTAGACTTTTTAGTATTACTTAAAAGAAAATGGGAATTTTACGTATGTCATTTCAATTGGAAAATGTTATTAATTAATTGGTATATAAATTGATTTATTCTTAATACATAAACCAATAATTCTAAAACTATGGGATTTTTAAAACGCACACATAAGAAGTTCGAATACAAACCTCGATATTATAAAGGAGAAGGAAATCCTTTTAAAATTGAGCATAAATTAGATAAATTTAGGTCAACTACTGGCAAAAACAAAAATTTAAAAACTAAATTTAGCGATGCTTTTGATGATTTAAAAAACTCAGATAAAAGCGTAAACAAAACACTTTTAATCATCACCTCTATTTTAGTACTTATTTTTTTGTACATCATAGATTTTGATTTATCTATTTTCAAAGGAAATTAATGTCTGATATTATTCAATTATTACCAGATCATGTTGCAAACCAAATTGCTGCAGGAGAAGTCGTTCAGCGTCCTGCTTCTGTTGTAAAGGAGTTGTTAGAAAATGCAATTGATGCTGGTTCCACCAATATAAAATTATTATTAAAAGACGCTGGTAAAACCTTAATTCAAGTTATTGACAACGGAAAAGGTATGAGCGCTACAGATGCAAGAATGTGTTTTGAGCGTCATGCAACTTCTAAAATTCAAAAAGCAGAAGATTTATTTAATCTTTCAACAAAAGGTTTTAGAGGTGAGGCTTTAGCATCAATTGCAGCAATTGCTCATGTAGAATTAAAGACAAAGCAAGAAAATGAGGAACTTGGTACATCAATAAAAATTGAAGGAAGCAAAATTATTTCACAAGATTTTATTTCTACAAGTAAAGGAACGAGTATTGCTGTAAAAAACTTATTCTACAATATACCAGCAAGAAGAAATTTTCTAAAATCAGATACAGTTGAAACTCGTCATATTATAGATGAATTTCAAAGAGTTGCACTAGCACACCCAACGATTTCTTTTTTAATGCATCATAATAATAATGAAGTATATCATTTAAAATCTAGTAATTTAAGAAAACGAATTGTAAGTGTTTTTGGTGCTAAAATGAATGAAAAATTAGTTCCTATAAACGAACAAACAGATATACTTTCTATTGAAGGTTTTGTTGCAAAACCAGAATTTTCGAAAAGAAAACGAGGTGAACAATTCTTCTTTGTAAACAATCGTTTTATAAAAAGTTCTTATTTAAATCATGCCGTTGTAAATGCATTTGATGGATTACTCGAACAAGGTTCACACCCTTCTTACTTTTTATATTTGACAGTGCCTGCCAACACAATTGACATTAACATTCATCCTACAAAAACGGAAATAAAGTTTGATAACGAAAAAGCATTGTACGCAATGCTAAGAGCTACTGTAAAACACAGTTTAGGGCAATACAACGTCGCGCCTCTTTTAGATTTTAATAGAGACGCTAACTTAGATACACCTTACCATTTAAATACAAGTACTAAATCAACAAAAACACCACTAATTTCTGTTGATCCAGATTTTAATCCATTTAAAAATGAATCACATAAGGAAGTACACACCCCATTAAAAGGATTACAACATAAAGAAAGTTGGGAATCTTTATATACTTCTTTAGCTTCAACTGACGAGGAAAAACAAACTGAATTGTTTGAAAATCAACAGGAAGTTAAAGCTCAAAAAACGTTTCAAATTCAGCGTAAATATTTATTAAGTTCTATAAAATCTGGCGTTGTTTTAATAAATCAATCATTAGCACATCAACGAATATTATATGAAGAGTTTTTAGAGAGTATTACTGTAAAAGAAGCAAATAGTCAACAATTACTATTTCCTGTTAGAATTTCTTTTTCATCCGCCGAAATAGAAATGATTTACACTATTAAAACTGAATTAGAAAATGCAGGTTTTTCTTTTGATGATTTTACAAAAGACAGTGTTACTATTAAAGGAATTCCAATTTCTGTTACGGAAAGTAAAATTACTATTATATTAGAAGAGCTATTGAGTGATATAGATTTAGAAGTACCCAATGCTAGTTTTAGTCATTTTGATATAATGGCGAAGTCTTTTGCGAAAACATTATCAATAAAGACTGGTACACAACTCTCGGAAATAGAACAAGAAGGTTTAGTAAACGATTTATTTTCATGTAAAGAACCAACCACTTCACCTTTTGGAAAACCAACCTTTAAAACATTAACAATAAACGAAATAGATAATCTATTTAATAGCTAGAAATGAATAATAAACTTACAGATGCCATAAAGCATTTAATCATTATTAATGTCATCTTATTTGTTGCTCCACAACTTTTAAAATTAGATTTTACAAATATTTTGGCTCTACATTATCCAAAAAATGACCATTTTGGAATTTGGCAATACGCAACACACATGTTTATGCATGGGAGTTTTAGTCATATCTTGTTTAATATGTATGGTTTATGGGCTTTTGGAACTCCTTTAGAACAAATGTGGGGAAAAAATAAATTTATATTCTTCTATTTTTCTGCAGGAATTGGAGCAGGGTTAATTTATACCCTTGCTAATTATTATCAATTTAATGGTATTTATGAGCAATTAATAAATTTTGGTCTTTCTGCAAATGACATTCAAGATATATTAAATATTGGAAGTTATAATGACTCAAGAATTTTATTATCAAATGAAGAAATGATAAAATTCTATAGCTTATACCACACTCCTGCAGTTGGAGCGTCTGGAGCTGTTTATGGAGTTTTAGTTGCTTTTGGTTTGTATTTTAAAGATGCAAAATTGGCTTTATTATTTTTTCCTGTTCCGATAGCTGCAAAATATTTTATCCCATTTATAATTTTAGGTGATCTATTTTTTGGTATGACAAAATATTCTATTGGAAATATTGCACATTTTGCGCATGTAGGTGGAGCATTAATAGGTTTTTTGATCGCTTGGTATTGGAAAAAAAATCAATTTAAATTTAGTTAATGAGTATCATTGAAGACATAAAAAGAAGATATATTACCGGTAATATTGTTGAAAAATTAATTTTAATAAATATTGGAGTATTTTTATTAACTATTATAGCTGGTTTATTTAATAGTTATCCAGGAGAGATTAATTTTATTGAAGAGTGGTTAGCATTAGATGACAATCTTGATGAATTATTTTCAAAGCCATGGGCTATTATTTCATATGGTTTTTTACATGCTGACTTTATTCATATATTATTTAATTGTATCGCATTATATTTCATAGGAAACTTATTTACACAGTATTTTACTCAAAAACAATTATTGAATTTTTACCTATTAGGAACTTTATTTGGAGGAATTAT
>JAQXAP010000152.1 GCA_029252865.1 Polaribacter sp. | reverse complement strand
GAGCCCTGAAGGATTCGAACCTTCGACCGCCTCCTTAGAAGGGAGGTGCTCTATCCAGCTGAGCTAAGAGCCCGTAGTTTTTATGTTTCTACGAAAACAGTGTCGGGGTGGCAGGATTCGAACCTGCGACCTCCTCGTCCCAAACGAGGCGCGATGACCGGGCTACGCTACACCCCGAGTTAAATAAAAAAATTGCGGAGAGACAGGGACTCGAACCCTGGCGACAGTCACCCGTCGACAGATTAGCAATCTGCTCCATTACCACTCTGGCACCTCTCCTATTTCCTGAACTTAGTAGCAATTATTTCAATTGCGAGTGCAAATATAACCTAGATTTAAGTTCTAACAAACTTTTTTAAACCTTTTTTTTATTTATTTTTTACTCAGGATATTCTACTCTCAAATGATAAATATTCATCAACTTTTTCTTAATAACTTTCTTTATTATTTCAATTTCTCTAAAAGTTATATTTGAATTTAAAAATTGATTATCAGCCATTTGCTTAGCAATAATTTTATCTATTAGATTGCTTACAGATAATGCCGTAGGTTTAGTTAAACTTTTTGATGCTGCCTCTGCAGAATCACACATCATTAAAATTGCTGTTTCTTTTGAAAAAGGAATTGGTCCTTGATATTGAAAACCCTTAATATCTAACTCTGTATCGGGATTCAATTCTTTCTCTTTCATATAAAAATAATAAGTTAAATTAGTACCGTGATGCGTTCTAATAAAATCTATAATTCTATCTGGCAACTTGTATTTTTTTGCCAACTCTATTCCTTTTATAACATGATCTGTTATAATTCTTGAACTATCTCTTGGTGATAAATCATTATGAGGGTTAACACCTGTTGATTGATTTTCTGTAAAATACAAAGGATTTAATATTTTACCAATATCATGATATAAGGCTCCAGTTCGAACTAACATCGAATTGGCTCCGATTTCATTTGCTGCTGCTTCAGCTAAATTGGCAACCTGCATAGAATGCTGAAATGTACCTGGGGCTTTTTCATTAAGTTCTCTTAAAAGCTTTGTATTTGTATTGGAAAGTTCTAATAAAGTAACATCAGAAACCAAATCAAAAATTTTCTCATAGATATATATTAATATAATTGATAAAAATGATAATAAACCATTTGCTGCAAAAAGCATAAAATAGGTCCAATTTATCTGAGAGGCATTTCCCTCTTTTATAATTGAAAAAGCAAAATATGTGATCATATAAATCAGTGTTATTTGGGCTACTGATATGAATAGACTTGCTCTCTTATACAATTCTGAAACGGAGAGTATTGTTACAATACCCGCAATGATGTGCAAATAAATAAACTCAAAACTATCAGGAACGATATATCCCAAAAGTAAAACAGTTAACACATGTGTAAATAACCCTAAACGAGCATCAAAAAATGCTTTTAAAACAATTGGAAGTATGCTTAGGGGTACCACATATAAATAATCTAAATTGAAGTTTACAACCAACGTTTGTATGAAAATTATTGCAAATACGTTGAAAAAGATAAAAGTTACTTTGTTATTGTTTTCGTAAATTTCTACTCTGTATTTTTTTAAAAACAATAACAGCATTAACAGTGCGAGAGCCACTAAAATTGTGTAACCTAAAATAATCCAATTATAATGCTGTTCGGTCCAAACTTGAGATTCAGATTCACTTTTTAAGGAATTTAAAATTGCTAATTTTTTTCCTTCTACAAAATCTCCCTTTAAAATAATTAGTTTACCAGCCTCAACTCTGCCTTTGGTGTAAGAAATATTTTTAATTTCATTATCAATTACTTTTACTGTGTAGTCATTATCAAAAAACACATTTGGTTTAATAACTTCAGATAATAAATCTAACATTATTTTTTTACCATAAAGGGTATCTTCTTTTTCAAAATTAATCCGAATTATCTCTAATACATTTTTCGTAGTTAATAAATTTTTAAAAATAAAATCTTCAACTTCATTTCCTTTTCTTACGGCAACTATTTCATTTTTATTAGCAACTCTATCTTGGCTTCCTGCCTCTAAAAAACCTTTGTTGTATATGCTATTTATAACTGTTTGACCAACTATTGATAACCTTGAAATTTGATCTAGGTTTAAAGAATCTGACTGTTGTAACAAAGAAACCCTCTTCTTATAAACCTCATTAACACTTTTTTCAATATCAAATTCATATAAAAAATAGAGCTTTGAATTTACATCAATTTCTTTTTTCTCACTGATAATTTCTTCTTCTGTTTTCTGAATAGCAAAATCAAAAGGGGCGTATAAATTATCATACTTCCAGAGCTGACCATTATTAAAGTCATATTTAAATTGCCCGCCTTTAGGAAACAAATAAACAATTGAAATAGTAGTGATTAAAAACAAAATCACCTTGTAAATAGTGGTGTTATTTTGGTATAATTTATTAAATAGATTACTCATAGACTTTATCTTCTTGTAACAAACTTACCATAAAATATTCAAGGTCAAAAATTCAAGTAGAATAATAAAACTTAAATTGATTTAAAATAGTTAATTTAGCACAACAAATTTTAGAAAAAGCAAATTATATTTATGAAAGAAGTTGTAATTGTGTCTGTAGCAAGGACTCCTATTGGAAGATTTATGGGTAGTTTATCTGCAATTCCAGCACCCAAACTCGGAGCTATTGCCATAAAAGGGGCTTTAAACAAAATAAATTTAGAACCAAATTTAGTTGAAGAAGTTTTTATGGGTAATGTTGTTTCTGCTGGTTTAGGCCAAGCGCCAGCCAGACAAGCAGCAATATTTGCTGGAATTCCAAATACGGTTCCTTGTACAACTGTAAATAAAGTATGTGCTTCTGGTATGAAATCTATCATGCTAGCTGCTCAAACAATTTCTCTTGGAGATGCAGATATTGTTGTTGCTGGTGGTATGGAAAATATGAGTTCTATTCCTCATTATCAAAATGCAAGAAAAGGTTCTAAATTTGGATCAATAATAATGGAAGACGGTCTACAAAAAGATGGTTTAGTGGATGCTTATGAGAAAGAATCAATGGGCGTTTATGCTGACGCTTGTGCCGCTGAATATGGATTCTCAAGAGAAGATCAAGATGCATACGCAATTCAATCTTACAATCGTTCTGCAAAATCTTGGAGTGAAGGCAAATTTTCTGATGAAATTGTGCCAGTAGAAATCCCACAAAGACGTGGAGAACCTATTATTTTCATTGAAGATGAAGAATATACAAATGTAAAAATAGAGAAAATCCCTGCTCTAAGATCAGCATTTACGAAAGAAGGAACTGTAACTGCTGCCAATGCTTCAACAATAAATGATGGTGGAGCTGCATTAGTTTTAATGTCCGTAGAAAAAGCAAAAGAATTAAATATAACTCCAATTGCGAAAATAAAGAGTTTTGCTGATGCCGCTCATGAACCAGAATGGTTTACAACTGCGCCTGCCAAGGCATTACCAAAAGCTCTAGCAAAAGCAAATATACCTATAGGTGATGTGGATTATTTTGAATTAAACGAAGCCTTTTCTATTGTTGGTTTAGCAAATATGAAAATTTTAGATCTTACTGACGACAAAGTAAATATTAATGGTGGCGCCGTTTCTTTAGGCCACCCTTTAGGTGTTTCTGGAGCAAGAATTGTGATTGCTTTAACTTCTATTTTAAAGCAAAATAATGCCAAAATTGGGGCAGCTGCTATTTGTAATGGCGGCGGTGGTGCAAGTGCACTCGTTTTAGAAAGAATTTAATTTTATTAACAAAAACAAGATCGAATTTTATGCTTTATGGCATTTGTAATTTAAGTATTGTTCCTCTTAGATCAACAACTTCTGACATATCAGAGATGGTAAATCAGGTTTTGTTTGGTGAAACTTTTGAGGTTGTAGAAAAGGAAAAAGAATGGAGTAAAATTCGTTTAACTTTTGATAACTCTGAAGGCTTTATTGACAATAAACAATATACTAATATTACAGAAAATTTCTTTTCAAAATTAAAATCTAAAAAACAATATTTTTCTGGTGAAATCATTGATTTTGTTACGAATGATAAAAACGAATTAACAACAATTCCTTTAGGCTCTAATTTACCTTTTTACAATAACTGTAAACTACAAATTACACCAGAAAAAAATTATTGTTACGAGGGCATAGTATTATCTGAGCAAAAATCTAAAAAAGAAATTTTACAAATTGCTTTTACATATTTGAATACTCCTTTTTTATGGGGTGGGAAAACTCCATTTGGTATTGATTGTTCTGGTTTTACACAGATGGCTTATAAACTATGTGGACATCACCTTTTAAGAGATGCAAAACAACAAGCCACACAGGGCAAAGTTTTGAGTTTTATAGAAGAAAGCGAACCAGGTGATTTAGCTTTTTTTGATAATGAAGAAGGTGAAATTATCCACGTAGGAATCATTTTAAATGATTATCATATCATACACTGTCATGGTAAAGTAAGAATTGACACTTTAGATCACAGTGGCATTTTTAATCGTGATACGCAAAAGCACACTCATAGATTAAGAATTATAAAAAGACTGATAGATTAATGTTCTTCAAAAATAGAATATAAAAAAAACCGAGCACCTCTAAAATGAAGTCTCGGTTTTTCTTGAGATGTGTACAATTTATTGTTTACTTCTCATTTCTTTGTAAATTGGTCTTAAAGCGTCTGCTTTGTCATTTATTTCAAGAATATCATAAAGATTCAATAGAGCTCTTACGGACTCTATAGACCTATCTAAACTATCTGCTTTTTCTAAAGATGGAAGTGCTTTTCTGTATAATTCTTTCTGTTTTCCCTCTAATTCATCGTACTTCTTGAAATTATTCAAGTTTTTATTCATTTCATCTACAATTGACTTTTCCTCTGAGATGATAGCTATATATAAATTCATATAAGCATCAGCATAATCAGGTTTTAACTCAATAGCTTTATTATAAAAACCAATTGCTTCTTTAATTTTATTCTCATTAGCATTAACGACCCCTAAGTTAAAAAACAATGTTGGATTCGTTGGGTTTAATTTTACAGCTTCTACCATTAACTCACCAAATTTATCCATTTTATCAAGCTTAATATACATATCGGCTTGACTTAAAATTAAGTTTAAATTTTTTGGATCTGATTTTCTTGCTTCCTCTAAAGCAGCAATAGCTAATTCCGGTTTACCTTGATTTACATAAATATAACCCATGCTTTTAATAATATCAGGTTGTTTAGATTTAGAAACTTTTTCGGTTGGATTAATATACTTACCGAACTTAACCATAGTATTTCTATTCGACTTACCTCCTAAGTCCTCTACCACTCCAGTTGCTTTATTTTCGGCTAAATATTGAGTAGCAATTCCAGT
This sequence comes from Polaribacter sp., assembly GCA_029252865.1. Lineage (GTDB taxonomy): Bacteria > Bacteroidota > Bacteroidia > Flavobacteriales > Flavobacteriaceae > Polaribacter. The sequence goes on along the minus strand of JAQXAP010000152.1, from coordinate 8,693 downwards.
ATATCCGATATTTTTTAATTCATCATAATACTTCAAAGAAACGTCATAATCCTTTGCTAAAGATGCACTCACGGCTGCATTATATAAGAATGAAGTATCCTTAGGACTTAATCTATAGGTCAAAGAAAAATTATCTGCCGCATTTTTGTAACTTTTATCACCGTATTGTGCAATTGCTTTTTTAGAAACAAATTGAATAAGTTCACCCAATTGAGGTTTAGCCAACTTTGTATACTTAAATTTTCCTTGTTCTTTTTCAAAAGCGAATAAATCGTTGTAAGCAGCAGCTGCTTTTTTAACATTAGATTTACCATAGGCAGATCCCTTCAAATAATAATACTTTGCTTTTAATTTAGGGTCTATTGCATTTTCGGTTGACTCCAAAGTAGCAATAGTCGCTATAGCTTCGTTAGACTGACCTTTCTTTATAGCTTTCTCAACTATTTTAAGTTCATTTTTTTGCGCAAATGAAGCTATGGATAATAAGCCTGCGGTTAACGCTAATATTTGGTTTTTCATTTTACTTTTTATTAATTTATTGTTACTCTTGATTTTCATTTGAATTATTTTCAATTTCTGTGCCTTTTTCTATATTTGCATCAGAGCTTTCTTCAACCACAACATCTTCCTCATGCATTACTTTAGCAACCGCTGCAATACTGTCAGAATCTTTAATATTTATTAGACGAACGCCCTGTGTTGCTCGTCCCATTACTCTTAAATCTTCAACAGCCATTCTGATAGTTAATCCAGATTTATTAATAATCATTAAGTCGTTGGAATCATCCACATTCTTAATAGCTACTAAACCACCCGTTTTTTCGGAAATATTCAAAGTTTTAACCCCTTTACCTCCTCTATTGGTAACTCTATAATCTTCTAATTTAGAACGTTTTCCATAACCTTTTTCAGACACAACTAATATGTTGCTTTCCATATCGTTGACAGCCACCATGCCAATTACTTCATCTTTGTCATGTTGAAGCGTTATACCTCTAACCCCTGAAGCGGTTCGTCCCATTGGGCGTGTTTTTGCTTCTTCGAAACGAATTGATTTACCTGATTTTAAAGCTAACATTACTTGACTATCTCCTGTCGTTAATTTAGCTTCTAATAATTCATCACCTTCTTTTATAGTAATTGCATTAATACCATTTGTTCGTGGACGCGAATATTGTTCTAAAGAAGTCTTTTTAACTTGGCCCTTTTTAGTTGCCATAATAACATAATGACTATTAATGTAATCTTCGTCTTTTAAATCTTGCGTTACTAAAAATGCTTTAACTTTATCATCTTGCTCAATATTGATTAGATTTTGCATTGCTCTACCTTTGGTATTTTTACCACCCTCTGGTATTTCATAAACACGCATCCAAAATACTTTTCCTTTTTGAGTAAAGAACATCATATATTGATGGTTTGTACCCACAAATAAATGTTCTAAGAAGTCTTCATTTCTCGTAGTTGCTCCTTTTTGTCCTCTTCCACCTCTATTCTGAACTTTATACTCCTCAAGATTTGTACGTTTTAGATAACCAGCATTAGAAATAGTAACCACAACTTTCGTATTCGGAATCATATCTTCAATACTCATATCTCCACCAGCATATTCTATTACAGATCTTCGGTCATCACCATATTTATCTCTAATATGAAGTAATTCTGCTTTTATTATTTCATAACGTCTTGGTTCATTTGCAAGAATATCTTTTAAATCAGTAATTGTTAACATAATTGCATCGAACTCTGCACGCAATTTATCTTGCTCTAATCCTGTTAATTGACGCAAACGCATTTCTACAATTGCTTTTGCTTGAATATCAGACAAAGCAAAGCGTTCAATCAAACTTTCTCTTGCTTCATCTGCATTTTTAGAAGCTCTAATCATTTTTATTACCTCATCAATATTATCAGAGGCAATAATTAATCCCTCTAAAATGTGAGCTCTTGCTTCTGCTTTCTTTAAATCGAACTCTGTTCTACGAACAACAATTTCGTGTCTATGTTCAACAAAATAATGAATTAGCTGTTTTAAATTTAACTGTTCTGGTCTTCCTTTTACTAACGCAATATTGTTTACACTAAAAGAAGTCTGTAATTGTGTGTATTTAAATAGTTTATTTAAAACAATGTTAGAAATTGCATCACGTTTTAAAACGTATACAATGCGCATTCCGTTCCTATCAGATTCATCTCTAATATTAGAAATACCTTCTATTTTTTTGTCATTAACTAGTTCAGCAGTTTTTTTAATCATTTCTGCTTTATTCACTTGATAAGGAATCTCTGTAACAACAATACATTCACGTCCTTTAACTTCCTCGATAACAGCTTTAGCCCGCATTACAATTCGTCCTCGACCTGTGTGAAAAGCATCTTTTACGCCATCATAACCATATATAATTCCGCCTGTAGGAAAATCTGGCGCCTTTATATGTTGCATTAACTCATCAATTTCAATATCTCTATTATCAATGTACGCCATCGTACCATTAATAACTTCTGTTAAATTGTGTGGTGCCATATTGGTGGCCATACCTACTGCAATACCTGAAGCCCCGTTGACTAATAAATTAGGAATTCGGGTAGGTAAAACCGTTGGTTCTTGTAAAGTATCATCAAAATTTAAACGATGATCTACAGTATCCTTTTCAATATCAGCTAACATATCTTCCGATATCTTTTGCATTCTAACCTCAGTGTAACGCATTGCTGCTGGTGAATCTCCATCAACAGAACCAAAATTCCCTTGACCATCAACCATCATGTAACGTACACTCCAGTGTTGCGCCATTCTAACCATTGAATCATATACAGAAGTATCACCATGCGGATGAAACTTACCTAAAACTTCCCCAACAATTCTTGCTGACTTTTTATAAGACCCAGTTGCCTTAATCCCTAACTCGTGCATACCAAATAAAACCCTTCTATGAACGGGCTTTAACCCATCTCTTACATCTGGTAATGCTCTAGAAACAATAACTGACATCGAGTAATCGATGTAAGCAGCTTTCATTTGCTCTTCAATGTTAATCGGAATTAACTTTTCTCCGTCTGCCATATATATATTTGATTAATTTTCGTCATTTTTTAAAAACAAGGCAAGATAGTATTTCTTATATTATTTACAAAGGTTTTAAGCTCTGCAATTGATCAGAGTTATCAACATTTTTTTATTACTTTTTACACTTTTTTATTTGCTTGATTTGTAATAGTTTTTTAACTTGGTTACTCTGTTAATATGTCAATATTTTACCATTGGCATATTTTTTGAGCTTACTAATAAAAAAAGAACTAAATTTACAACACAGCAAGTGTAGACATAAAAAATATGGACGATAATTTTTCACCAAAAGTCAGAGATGTAATAACATTCAGTAAAGAAGAGGCGCTGCGTTTAGGCCACGAATTTATTGGAACGGAGCATCTTTTGCTGGGTCTAATAAGAAAAGGAAATGGAAGGGCAATAGAAATACTAACGGCATTTGATGTTGATTTAGTTTTATTGCGTAAAAAATTAGAACAACTAAACCCTGCACCCCCTGCTTTTCTTGAAAACACAGACAAACCGAATCTACGATTAACGAGACAAGCTGAAAAAGCACTAAAGACAACCTTTTTAGAAGCAAAGTTATATCAAAGTGATTCAATCGATACTGCGCATTTACTAATGTGTATCCTAAGAAATGAGAATGATCCAACGACAAAACTGATTCATAAGCATCATGTAAATTATGATGAGGCAAAGTCGCTTTACAAAGAATTACATGTTGAAGATAAAGATGAATCAGAAAACCTAAATTTACCAAAAAATCCGACTGCTGAAACACCTTCGGATAACGATTTTCCGTCAAAAAAAACAAATCCTTTTGATCAACCTCAAAAAGGAAAAAACGTTAAAAAATCTAGAACTCCAGTTTTAGACAATTTTGGTAGAGATTTAACAAATTTAGCAGAAAACGGAAAACTTGATCCCGTTGTTGGAAGACAAAAAGAAATTGAAAGAGTTTCTCAAATATTGAGCAGAAGAAAGAAAAATAACCCAATGTTAATTGGTGAACCCGGAGTGGGTAAATCTGCTATTGCAGAAGGATTAGCTCTGCGTATTACCGAAAGAAAAGTATCAAGAATTTTATTCGACAAACGTATTATTTCTCTAGACTTAGCAAGTTTGGTTGCAGGTACAAAGTACCGAGGACAATTTGAGGAACGCATGAAGGCGTTAATGAATGAACTTGAAAAAAATGATGATATTATTTTATTCATAGATGAAATTCACACCATCGTAGGTGCTGGTGGTGCAACAGGTTCTCTAGACGCCTCTAATATGCTAAAACCCGCACTTGCTAGAGGCGAGATACAATGTATTGGTGCAACTACACTTGACGAATTTAGAACTAACATTGAGAAAGATGGCGCCTTAGAACGTCGATTTCAAAAAGTAATTATAGACCCAACCAGCGTAAAAGAGACAATACAAATTTTACACAATATAAAAAGTAAATACGAAGAACATCATCATGTAAATTACACAGACGATGCTATTGACGCTTGTGTAAAATTAACGAATAGATATATGACAGATCGTTTTCTACCAGACAAGGCTATTGATGCTTTAGACGAAGCTGGCTCTAGAATTCATATTACAAACATTGTTGTTCCTCAACAAGTACTCGAATTAGAATCTCAGTTAGAAATCATCAAAGACCACAAAACAAAAGCTGTAAACGGTCAGAAATACGAAGAAGCTGCAAAACTGCGAGATGATGAGAAAAATATGGAATCTGCTCTAGCTTCCGCTCAAAATCAATGGGAAGAAGACACTAAATTAAATAGAGAAATTGTAACAGAAAATAATGTAGCTGAAGTTGTTTCCATGATGACGGGAATACCCGTTAATAGAGTTGCAGAAGCAGAAACGAACAGGTTGCATGAATTACCCAAACTAATAAAGGGAAAAGTAATTGGACAAGATGAAGCCGTAGTAAAAGTTGTAAAAGCAATTCAGCGCAACAGAGTTGGATTAAAAGATCCAAATAAACCTATTGGCTCTTTTATTTTCTTAGGACAAACCGGTGTAGGTAAAACACAATTGGCAAAAATCTTAGCACGTGAGTTATTCGACTCTGATGACTCTTTAATTAGGATTGACATGAGCGAATACATGGAAAAATTTGCTGTTTCCCGATTAATTGGTGCACCTCCTGGATATGTTGGTTATGAGGAAGGAGGCCAATTAACTGAGAAAGTTAGACGAAAACCTTATTCCGTAATCTTATTAGATGAGATTGAAAAAGCACATCCTGATGTGTTTAATATGCTACTACAAATTTTAGATGACGGACATATTACCGACAGTCTAGGTCGTAAAATAGATTTTAGAAACACAATAATTATAATGACTTCTAATATTGGTGCTCGTCAATTAAAAGATTTTGGGGGTGGTGTTGGCTTTGGAACTTCGTCAAAAAAAATACAAGAAGATGCACATGCCAAATCTGTAATTGAAGGCGCTTTAAAGAAATCTTTTGCTCCAGAATTTTTAAACCGAATTGATGATGTTATTATCTTTAACGCTTTAGAGAAAGAAGATATCCATAACATAATAGATATTGAATTAGATAAACTACTAAAAAGAATAGCAGATTTAGGTTATACATTAAACTTAAGCGACAAAGCAAAAGATTACATTGCAGACAAAGGTTTCGACAAAAAATACGGTGCAAGACCACTTAAAAGAGCAATACAGAAATACATTGAGGATGCTTTGGCTCAAGAAATTGTAAACTCTAAACTTTATGAAGGAGATACCATAAATATGGATTTAGACGAGAAAGAAAACAAACTCACTATTAAAATAGAAAAAGGCGAGAAAAAAATTGAAAAAAGACCAGAAGCTAAATCTTAATTTACAGAAATCCCAAACAAAAGTTTGGGGTTTTTAACTAATAACAAAAAGCTTTCAAAGTGACAAACTTATTTTCTCTATTAGATTTGGATCTTTAAATAATAATTTTTAAACCATCGTAAGCTAAAAAAACATTGTTTGGAAGTGTTTTAGAGACAGTTTCATGAAAACCTAACATATGGCTTATATGTGTAAAATATGCTTTTTTTGGTTTAACCTCTGCAACAAAATCTAATGCTTCTTGCAAGTTAAAGTGCGTAGGATGTTCCTCTATTCTTAAAGCGCTTACAACCAAAACCTCTAAATTTTGTAACTTTTCCTTTTCTTTATCAGAAACCGTTTTAACGTCGGTTAAATAAGCAAAATTACCAAGTCGATAGGCTGTAATCGGAATATTTCCATGCATAACTTCTATTGGTGTTACCTCCAAGTCATCAACAATAAAAGTATCCTTATCTATCACTTTCGGCATAACACTTGGCGCTCCAGGATATCTGTTTTCTAACTTAAAAATATATTCAAATCGCTTTTCTAAACTCTTCAAAGTTCGTTTATTTAAATAAATAGGCATCTCTCCTATTTTGTAACAAAAAGCCCTTAAATCATCCAAACCACCAATATGATCAGCGTGTTCATGCGTAAAAAAAACTCCATTTAAAGATTGAACCCTTTCCCTTAGTATTTGCTGTCTGAAATCTAAACCACAATCTACTGTATAAGAAACATCATCCCAAGAAATTAAAATAGAAGAACGTAACCTTTTATCTTTTATATCTTTAGACAAACAAACAGGGTGATTATTAGCAATCATAGGAATTCCTTGAGAAGTGCCGGTTCCTAAAAAAGTAATAGTAAGTTTCTTCTGATTCTGTTTCATAACAACAAAAATAACATAAAAATTGACTGATAGGTTTCTATTTTAGTACATTTGTTTTAATGTAAAAATACAATATCAAATGGCAGTATCTTTAAAAGGAGATAAAATAATTAGTAATGTCCCTACAACTAAAAGCAAAGCTTTAAGAATTAATTTAAACTCAGATATTTACGGAACCTTTGCAGAAATAGGTGCAGGACAAGAAACTGCTCGAAATTTCTTTAGATCTGGTGCTGCTTCTGGTACTATTGCAAAAGCAATGAGTGCATATGATAAAGATTTTTCTGATGCTATTTATGGCACAGAAGAAGATAATCGTTACGTTACACAACCACGTTTGAAAAAAATGTTAGGTCATGAAATTGATCTAATGGAAGATCGTTTAAGTAGACAAAAACATCCCAATAAATTATTTTTTAGTTATGCAAATACAGTAACAACTATCGATTTCGCTAAGAAATTTAAAGGACATGGATGGGTTGGTATTCGCTTTCAATTAGATCCTTTAGAAGATTACAACGAAATTGTTTTACACTTACGTTTCAAGGAAACGGATGCTCGTTTACAACAAGAAACTCTAGGAGTTCTCGGTGTAAACTTAATCTATGGTGCATTTTACTTAAATGATGACCCAAAAGATTTAGTAAAATCTTTTTATGATAATTTAAATAATGATCAGCTAGAAATTGATATGATCAATTTCTCAGGTCCTCGTTTTATGTATGTTGATAATCGTTTAATGAGTTTACAATTAGTTAAAAATGGTATGACTAATGCAGTGATGTTTGGACCTGATGGAAATAATCTTTTACCAGCTCAAGTGCTATATAAAAAAAATATACTTGCATTACGAGGTAGCTTTAGACCAGTTACAATGGTAAACATGGATATGTATGAGAAGTCCAAACAACTCTTTTTAGAAGAAAACAAAGTATCAGAAAGTAAAACACAAGTCATTTTTGAAATTACTTTAAGTAATTTAACTTCAGAGGGAAAAATTAATGAACGAGATTTTCTCGATAGAGCAGAATTATTATGCTCTCTTGGTCAGAATGTAATGATTACTAGCTTTCAACAATACTTTAAACTAGTAGAATATTTTAGCGAATTTACAAAAGAAAGAATGGCACTAGCTATGGGAGCTCAAAATCTTATACAAATCTTTGATGAGAAATATTATCGTAATTTAAGTGGAGGAATTTTAGAGGCTTTCGGAAAATTATTCTTCAAGGACTTAAAAGTATATATGTATCCATCTCACGACCCTATTAATAAAGAATATATTACAAGTGAGAATCTAAAAGTACATCCACGAATGAAAGAACTATACAAATTCTTTAAAAACAATGGTAAAGTTTTAGATATTAAAGTAACCGATAAAGATATTCTTGATATATTCTCAAGAAAAGTTTTAAAAAAGATCATTAAAGGAGAAGATGGTTGGGAACAATTGCTACCAGAAGGAATTTCAGACATCATTAAGCAAAAAAGACTTTTCGGATATTCTAGATCTCGGATAAAAAGCAAACATTAAACCTTTTTAAATATTTTAAGTCTATAAGTTATAAAGTATATACTTGACAGATGAAGCTATTTTAATAGAACAATTAAAAAATGTTCAAACTAAAGAAAAGGCGTTTAGAGAACTAATTACACTCTACAAAGAACGACTTTATTGGCATATCCGTAAAATCGTCATATCTCACAACGATGCGGATGACGTGCTACAGAATACATTTATCAAGATTTTTAAAAATATTGATAAATTTAATCAAAAAAGCAAGTTGTTTTCCTGGATGTACAGAATTGCAACTAATGAGGCCATTACCTTTATCAATAAGAGAGCAAAACGAAATAATATAAATATTGATGATTATCAAAAAGAACTAACTTCGACTTTAGGTT
>JAQXAP010000141.1 GCA_029252865.1 Polaribacter sp. | reverse complement strand
AATGGATTGTCATCTTTCGCATTAGAGAAGAATCCTAAATTATTCTCTAATTGTTGAATTTCTTTTACGACTTCATCAATTTTCTTTCTTACAAATATTTGTTCCGAATCTATTTTTCGAATATCCTCAGTGGCAACAAGGCCATCTATAACATTTGTGAATTTAAGCATAGAAATTTCACTCTTCTTCATATCTAAACCTTCAAAAGTCCGATCTATTAATTTATTAAATTTACCATCTAAATGCCTTGCATTTCTTGGTAATGTTCCTAATTCTCTCCAATTAGTAATGACCTCTAAAATTTCATCTTTAGTAGGTTCATTTAATTCTTTTAAAGTCTCCAAAAAAGCTTTCTTAGCATCGACAATAACTTGCTGCTCTTTATTCAAAGAGTTTTTCTGCTCGTGATATCTATCAAAATAGTGATTACAAGCAGCTTTAAAACGTTTCCAAATATCATCAGAAAACTTGCGAGGAACATGACCAATTCTTTTCCAATCGGCTTGAATTTTCTTTAAAGTATTTGTTGACGAATCCCAATCACTACTTTCCCTCAGGGATTCGGCAAGCTCAATAAGTTCCATTTTCTTTTTTAGGTTTTCTTGTTGTTCATTTTTTTCATGTTTGTAAAAAATATTTTTAGCGCTATTGAATTTCTTTGTAGCACCTTTGAACTTTTGCCAAACCTCTTCACTTTTTGAATATGGAAGTTTACCTGAATTAAAATATTCTTGTCTTAATCTTTCGATCTCTTTAATACTTTTTTGCCAATCCTTATTAGACTTATTGTCAGATGTATCATAGGCATTTATTTTTTCAACAATTACTAACTTTTTGTCTATAATCTCTTGATATTTAGAGCGCATTTCTCTGTAATAATCATGTCTTCTATCATGAATCTTTTTAGTTGCTGCACTAAATTTACCCCAAACCTTTTCTCTCATATCTTGAGAAACAGGCCCAATGTCTTCTTTCCAAATTTTATGTAAATTTTGCAACTCTTTAAACGCACCATTTATGTCTGACTCTTTAGCTAAAGCTTCTACTTTATCTATAATTTTTAATTTTTCTTCTAAATTATGTTTAAAATCTAAATCTCTAAAATCATTACTTAAATGAAGTAGATCATAAAAACGCTCTACATGGTGATGAAAAGTTTTCCAGGTATCGTTATAATGATTCTTAGAAACTGGTCCAATAGTTCTCCATGTATCTTGCAGCGCTCTGAAGCTTTTGTACATAGTTGCTGTATCAGCATTTTGAATTAAATCTTTTAATTGTTCTATAACTAAAAGCTTTTTCTCTAAATTTTCAGCTAACTGTTTATCTAAATCTTTATAATGGGCATCACGTTGTTTCTTATAATCGGTTAAAAGACTATTATATTCAGATTTAGTAGGACTTGAAAATTGAAAGTCAATAGAATTTCCGCCAGATTCAATAAAAACGGCCTTTTTTTCTGCTAATAATGCTCCAAATTTTAGATTAAAAGCACTTTTTATACCTTCAACTTGATTCTTTATTTTGTGAATAGGATTGTTTGAAATAGTTTTACTGAGTTCTTTAACTAATTCCTCTAAGGATAATGTCGAATAATTTACAACATCAGATTCCTCTTCTTTCTGATTACCTTTTTCTGCATCAATAGCAATAGACTTCTCTATCAATTCAACAACATCCAATGTATCGTCTGTTTTCAAAATAACTTTTTCTTCATCGATTGTTTCCACATCCATTTTTTTTTCATCATTCAGTGTATCAGAATTGTTTACAGTTTCTTCTACTTTCGTCTCCGTCTTTTCAACGTTTTCATTTTTATTTTCTAACATATCTACAATGTTTAAGGTCTTAAATAATAGCACTATTATATACGGTTAAAGATACAGACAACTTACTCAATTTGCAAACTATCCAACTATAAAAACAGGTCTAACTATTGTTCCAAATATTCCAAGATTCTTCTGCTTGCAATTGTAACATTTCAAAACCATTTTTAATATCAGCTCCCTTATCCCTTCCTTTTGCTAAAAACGCAGTTACTTCTGGATTATATATCAAATCGTACAATAGATGATTTTTTGTTAAAAATTGGTATGGAATATCTGGATATTTATTAATATTTGGTGAAGTTCCAACGGGTGTTGAATTTATAATAATTTGATATTTATGAAGAACTTTTTCAGTTAAATCATTATATGAAATTTCTTTTTTCTTCCTCGGATTTCTAGAAACAAATTTAAATTTTATACCATTCTTTTTGAGTGCAAAAGCAATAGCCTTAGAAGCACCACCCGTTCCTAAAATTAAAGCACGTTTGTGACCATCATTTATAAGAGGAATTAATGAATTTTCAAAACCCACAATATCAGAATTGTATCCTTTTAAATTACCTCTTTTTGTAAATTTAATTGTATTTACTGCTCCTATTTTTTTAGCTGTTTTATCTAATTTATCTAGATATTGTATTACTTCTTGCTTGAAAGGAATGGTAACATTCATACCAATCAAATTTTTGCCTCGAGCTTTCACTAAAGCCGGAAATTCTGAGATATTTTCAAGATCAAAATTGACATATTTATGATTCTCAAGCCCTAATTTATCAAACTTTTTTGTAAAATATCCTCGTGAAAAAGAATATTCAATATTTTTTCCCAGTAAACCAAAAATTTTATTTTTTCTTTCTTCCATAAAAATCTATCGATAAAATCAACAAAACACCTAAAACTATATAAAATATTGCAAACCAAGTTTCAAAAATCAAAAAATTGGGAACGAATCGTTCATAATTTTCAACGATTTTATTTCCCTTGCTATCGATTAAATAATTTCCTTTTTCTTGTAAATAAATTATTGTTTTCCATGGCCAAACAACACCTAAAGAACCTGTAATAAAACCGATAATAATTGCATTAACTATCTGATGCCATCGCTTTAGTACATATCCTAATATATGACTTACAGAAACTAATCCAAAAGCTGAACCTGCGGTAAAAACAGTTATTATCTTTAAATATCGGACTTTGATTGGGTCTGACAAAACTTTGAAATCTCCTTCTAAAAGACTCATGATTACGTTAAATAACACATTAACAGAATCTACCAACAACAATACGTAATTTCCTAAAAGAATTAATATAAATGAACCTGAAAGCCCTGGAAGCGTCATACCAGAAACACCTATAATTCCGCATACAAAAACAAACCAAAGATTATCATTTTCTTTTGCAGGTGTTAAAAAACTTATCCCCAAACCAATAGATACTCCAACAATTAATGAAATACTCTTTTCTAGATTCCAATCTCCAAAATCCTTTCCAATATAATAAATTGAACCTATAATCATCCCAAAAAACCAACTCCAAACATAGAGTTCATAGTTTATCAGTAAATAATCTAACAGAAGCGAAATAGTAAAATAACTAAAAATGCTTCCTCCCAATATTAATAGAAGAAACTGACCATTTACATATCTATAAAAACTTATAAACCGTCCATTAAAAAATAATTTAAATGCTTTAAAATTTATCTTTCTAAACGAATAAATCATTTCTTCATAAAAACCAAAAACAAAAGAAACAGTTCCGCCAGAAACACCAGGAACTTTATTCGCAGCTCCCATGGCCAATCCTTTTAAAAAAAGGATTAATCGTTGCGAATAAGTTCTTTCTTGTATCATTTATTTCTTTTGAACTGCTAGTTTTTCCATTCCTAAAATAATAATAAACCCAACGGCAGCCAGCGCAACTGCCATTATTAATTGTGGATCACCATCAAAAGTAAAAGGAGATACACTTTGTTGATTAAATGGTACTTCTACTCCATGAGAATTTATACGCCATGTTAAGGTTTCTTTCCAAGGCCAAATTTTATTTAATGAACCAATTATAAAACCTGTTAAACCTGCTAATGTTATTTCTTTATAATGTTTGAACAACCATTTTAAAACTCTAGAAAAGGTTAATAAACCAACAATTGCACCCGCCAAAAAAATTAAAACAGTCTTAATATCTTTATTGTTTAATGCATTTAAAACAGGTTTATACGCACCTAACAACACCAATATAAAAGAACCCGAAATTCCAGGTAAAATCATTGCACAAATTGCAATTGCACCGGCTATAAATATATATATGTATGAAGAATTTTCTGAAACTAACGGATTTAGTGTTGTTATATAAAAAGCTAAAAAAGCTCCTAAAATTAAGACTATAAATGACAGAATATTCCATTTTTTAATTTGTTTAGCGATATAAATAATACTTGCTAATACCAATCCAAAGAAAAAGGACCACAATAAGATAGGCTCATTTTCTAATAAATATTTAATAGCTTTTGCTAAAGAGACAATACTGACAAAAATCCCGAGAAATAAGGACGCTAAAAAACCACCATTTAATTGCGCCCAAGCAGCTTTGAAACCGTCATTTTTTAAAGTTTTAAATAATCCTAAATTTACATTACTGATAGAGCTCAACAATTCTTCATAAATACCCGAAATAAAAGCAATTGTGCCACCTGAAACGCCAGGAACTACATCTGCCGCTCCCATTGCTAATCCTTTCAAACTAATAACTAAATAGTCTTTTAATTTTCTACTCATGTTAAGTATCTTTTTTTTAGAAAAACGAAGATAATAGAAATTTAATGATAAACAGAAATACTGCTTTATTTTAGTTATTTCCTAATTTTGAAAAAAATGAATCAGGTAAAACACTGTATAATTTGGATCTCAATTTTTAGTAATTTGTAAAATCTTGAAGTTATTCTGAATCGATCACCATTAAACGAATTAATTAACGAGTATTAATAAAAGACTTGACAACAATCCAATAAGAAAAAATGAGTGTAAATTAAGATTTGAATCAATTCATAAAAAAGCGAATGCTACTCCATTGCCTTTTTAAAATTAATCAAAAGTTTTTGAACTTTTTCATTTTCATACACAATTGGATATAATTCTTTTAGAACAATATTATAATCATAATCTATTTTTAAAGCTACCACTAAATGGTTAAATCCGAGTTCCTCTTTCCCTAAAAGAAAAAATACCCCTGCTAATCTATATTCAATTTCTGCAAAATCATTATACAGTTTTTTGGCTTTTAGTAGGGTACTGTATGTAGCATCGTACTCACCTAAAAAAGACAAGACATCTATTAAACCAATGTATACTTCTAATCCGTTGTCATTTAAACTTAGACATTTTTCATAACCAATCACAGCTTCTTCATAAAAGCTTAATCTGAAATTAATTTCCGAATAACGTCTCCAATACAAAGTATTTTCTTCTTCAATTTTAAGAGCTTTAGAAATATAATTCGCCGCTTTTTGATAATTCTGATGACTATAATAGATATTCGTAAGCATCATCCAACCCTTATCTAAAAGAGGATCTTCATGTACTGCTTTTTTATAAAAAGATATAGCTTTTTCAAAATTACCCAACTTTTCATAACACTCACCTACCCGCATACAAACAAACGCAGTGGCATCATCCAATTCCAAAGTAATTAGATAATTATCAATTGCTTCTTTATATTGCTCTAATTGTTCTAGTGTTTTTGCTTTTTCTAAGTAACCACCAATAAAAGATTCATCAATAATAACAGCATAATCAAACGCTTCTAAAGCTTTTAAATAATTTTCTAAAATATAATATTGTCTTCCTAATTGATGCCAAGCAACTTCACAATATGGATTTATTTCTATGTAGTCATTTAAATATTCTATTGCTTCTTCATGTTGTTTTTCCATATCAAAACAATAAACAATATTATACAAAGCAGAATAATCTTCAAAATCTACTTTGACACATTTTTGAAAAGTTAAACGAGCATCTGTAAAGTTGTCTAAATACAAAAATTCCATTCCTAAAAGAGACCAAACATCTACTTTATCATCTGTAAAACTTAATGCTGTTTTCAATAATTCTATCGCTACTTTATGTTTTCCTTTTTTAGAATTTATTGTTGCTTTTTGTATTAACACCTCATCATTATTAGGCTCTAAACGCTCAATTATTTTCAGCAACAACTCCGCCTTAACCAACTCATCTTCAAAAACATAAATTTCCACTTGTAGCAGTTTTAAGCCTACAGAGGCTGGATGTTGTTGTAATCCAAGTTTTACTGCTTTTTTAGCTAACGCATGTTTACCTGCATCTAAATAATGAACAATAATTTCTTCAAACTCTACCAAATCAAAAAAATAAATGGCATTAGTTTTGAGCATGGATTCAAACTTTAATAGAGACATAACTATGATATTTGAATTAGTTATTTAAAGATACAACAACTCCAATATTACATTTAATTTCAATGATTTTGTTTTCAACAATTTAATTAACATTAAAACAACTAAAACTTTTAATACTTTAAAATTTTGCCCCTAAATTTATTTACATTAATTTTGAAGTGCAATAACTATCAATCTAATTTGATAGCATTCTTATGAGCAAAAAAAACTTACTTAACTCAAAAGATATTGAAATAATACTGCATCGACTGGCCTGTCAGTTAATCGAGAATCACAACGATTTTTCGAATACAGTTTTAATTGGGTTGCAACCAAGAGGAAGTTATCTGGCTAACAGATTAGCCGAGTTATTAAAAACATCGTACCACATTAAAGACTTAGAATTAGGACTTTTAGATATTACCTTTTACAGAGACGATTTTAGAAGAAGAGATGCTCCTTTAGAAGCAGCTTCAACTGAAATAGATTTTTTAATTGAAGGTAAAAACGTGGTGATTATTGATGATGTTTTATATTCTGGAAGAAGTGTAAGAGCTGCGTTAACTGCAATGCAGTCTTATGGTAGACCCGAAAGTATAGAGTTACTAGTATTAATTGATAGACGTTTTAGTAGACATTTGCCTATTCAGCCAGATTACAGAGGTAGGCAAGTAGATGCAATTAACGAAGAAAAAGTTTTAGTAACGTGGACAGAGACCCATAAAAAGGATGCAGTTTATATAGAATTTAAGTAATTATGGCAGAATTAAGTGTAGAACATCTATTGGGGATAAAGTATCTAAAAGAAAACGATATTGATCTCATTTTTAGAACTGCCGATCATTTTAAAGAGGTAATTAATAGACCTATTAAAAAAGTACCATCGCTTAGAGATATTACAATCGCTAATTTATTTTTTGAGAACAGCACAAGAACAAAACTGAGTTTTGAATTAGCCGAGAAAAGACTATCTGCGGATGTAATAAACTTTTCTGCAGGTCAATCTTCCGTAAAAAAAGGAGAAACCTTAATAGACACAGTAAACAATATCTTAGCCATGAAAGTAGACATTGTTGTTATGCGACATGCAAGTGTTGGCGCTGGTGTTTTCTTATCTAGACATGTGGATGCAAAAATTATAAACGCTGGTGATGGGACTCATGAACACCCAACACAAGCTTTATTAGACTCGTATTCTATCCGTGAAAAATTAGGAAACGTAAAAGGTAAAAAAATTGTTATTGTAGGTGATATTTTACACTCTAGAGTTGCTTTATCGAACATATTTGCTTTGCAATTACAAGGTGCACAAGTAAAGGTTTGTGGGCCAACAACATTAATTCCTAAATACATTTCTAGTTTAGGTGTAGAAGTAGAGAGTAATCTTAAAAAAGCATTAGAATGGTGTGATGTTGCTAATGTTTTACGCGTTCAGCATGAAAGAATGGATATAAAATATTTTCCATCTACAAGAGAATACACACAACTTTTTGGGATAAATCAAGACATTTTAAACAACCTTGGTAAGAAGATTGTGATTATGCATCCAGGACCAATAAACCGCGGAGTTGAAATTACGAGTGAAGTGGCCGATTGTAACGAATCTGTCATTTTAAACCAAGTTGAAAATGGTGTTGCGGTTAGAATGGCTGTTATCTATTTATTAGCACAACAGGTTAAAAGGTAGGCTTATGAAAGTAGAAAAAAAAAATAATTACACAGTTATTTTAAGCGATGAAGAAACGTTTTCTCAATTTTATAAGTCATTCTTAATTGGAAATAAAAAATTCCAAAAAGAAAATCTGATCATTGTAATTTCTGATAATTTTACTCCTTCTCGTGAAGAATTTTTACTGTTTTCAAAAATATCTGAACAAAAAAAAGAGAGTGGTAGATCATTTGTAATAGTTAGCGCGAATATTGATATAGATGATTTTCCAGATTATTTTAATATTGTTCCTACATTGCAAGAAGCAGAAGATGTAATAGAAATGGAAGCTATAGAAAGAGAACTAGGATTTTAGATTGTTATCTAATGATAAAAAAAATGCATTTATTCTCTTTTTTATCATTAAATATTTTTGAGTTTTCTCAATTAAATCTTGATTGGTAGTTTATCGGCTTCACAAAGTTGATTTTAAATTTAACTAATAATAGCTTTGCCTAAAAATCAAAATTAGATTTTTTTTTACTGTTAAAAAAGACTCTGTAAAAGGTTGCAGTAAAGCCCAGTTAAAGAAATATTTATAGTAAACCAGATAAAAACAAAAATAAGTACAAACGATTCGATATTAGATGAGTATAACTCTTACTATTTTAGGCTGTCATTCAGCAACACCAAGAATAAACGCCTTTCCAACTTCTCAATATTTAGAAATCAACAACTGTCATTTTTTGATTGATTGCGGCGAAGGAACTCAGCGTCAAATGCGTAAATATAAAGTTGGTTTTTCTAAAATAAATCACATATTTATATCTCATTTACATGGAGATCACTTTTATGGTTTAGTTGGTCTACTGTCTACATATGGTATTTTAAACAGAGAAAAAGAGCTTCACATTTATGGACCAAAAGGAATTAAAGAAGTTACGTTATTGCAGCTGAAAATCTCACAATCTCATGCAAAATATAAAATAATTTTTCATGAGTTAACTTCCAGAAAAAGTGAACTTATTTTTGAAAATGATAAGGTTTCGGTCTCTACAATTCCGTTAAACCATAGAGTTTATACAAATGGATATTTGTTTAAAGAAAAAGAGAAACCAAGAAAATTAAACATGTTAAATATCAGTGGCTATTCAGAAATTGGAAAAGCAGATTATTTAAATTTAAAAGCGGGGAAAGATTTTACTTTAGCTTCTGGAGACATTATACCAAATACCGAATTAACATTAAACCCCTCAAAACCTTTAAGCTTTGCTTTTTGCAGCGATACAAGCTATAAACCAGATATAATACCTATTATAAAAAATGCAGATTTGCTCTATCATGAGGCTACATTTTTAAGTGATAGAGAAGATTTAGCAAAAAAAACAAAACATGCCACATCAAAACAAGCTGCACAAATTGCAAAAGATGCGGATGTAAATAAGTTGGTTATTGGACATTATTCCGGCAGATATAAAGATATTTCCTTATTTAAAAAAGAAGCGACAGAAACATTTAAAAATACAGAACTAGCAGAACCAGGAAAAGTGTTTTACGTTTAAACTTATAAAAAAATGATTACTAACATTAACTTCTAATATTGATTTGTGCTAAGTAAAACTAATGTACAAGCTATTTCATGTTCAATATTATTGGCTTGCAATAACTTTACAAACTCTTTATTTTCTGTTCCCGGATTAAAAATAACTCTTCTAGGATTTAGATCAACAATATAATCATAATATAGTTTTTGCCTTTCAGGATTTAAATACAACGAAACTGTTTCTATGTTTTTATAATGTTTCATTTCTGTCTCAATTGCGACACCAGAAACAGTTCCTTTCGTTATGCCAATTGCAGCAATTTGTATTTCCTTATCTAGCAACTTCTTAATAACAATATTTGAATATCTTTCGGAGTTTAAAGATGCTCCAATAACTAGAGTAACATTTTTCATATTGTAAATTTCAAGCTAGACAATTCATAATTAATGATAAACTTAATGCCGTTTAAAAATTATTTATTTACCATCTCATAATGACAGATCCCCAAGTAAAACCGCTACCAAAAGCTGCTAAAACTAATAAATCTCCTTCTTTAAACTTATCGTTTTCCCATGCCTCTGTTAATGCTATAATTACAGAAGCAGCAGTTGTATTTCCATATTTTTGAATATTATTAAAAACCTGGTTGTCAGATAATTTAAACTTACGCTGTATAAATTGTGCTATACGAAGATTCGCTTGATGAGGAATTAACATATCTATATCTTCTTTTTGTAAATTATTAGCTTCCAAGCCCTCTACAATTGCTTCTGAAAAACGGGTAACAGCATGTTTAAATACAAATTGTCCATTCATATAAGGATAGTAAGAAACATCATCTGGATCATTTTTTTCTAAAATATCAGGAACCCATCTTCCTGTGGACGGTCCCTCTAAAACCAATTCTTTTGCATGCTTACCTTCAGAATGTAAATGTGTAGATAAAATTCCTTTTCCTGCTTCTTCAGATCTCGAAAGTACTGCCGCTCCTGCCCCATCACCAAAAATAACAGAAACATTTCTTCCTCTTGTAGATTTTTCTAATCCTCCGGAATGATTTTCTGAACCAATTACTAAAATATTTTTATACATTCCTGTTTTTATAAATTGGTCTGCAACAGATATTGCATAAATAAAACCAGAGCATTGGTTACGAACATCTAAAGCACCAATTGTTGGCATATCTAACATATCTTGAACTTGAACACCCCCACCCGGAAAATACATATCTGGACTTAAGGTTGCGAATACAATAAAATCAATATCATCCTTAGTTAACCCAGCTCTTTTTATCGCAACTTTAGCTGCTTTTACCCCCATAACTGCAGTTGTATCTTCAGTTTTTGGATCGATCCATCGTCTTTCTTTAATACCCGTTCTTTCCTGAATCCACTCATCCGATGTTTCCATGAACTCCTTTAAATCATCATTAGTCACAATATTATCAGGAACATAATATCCAAGTCCAATTATTTTCGAATTATACATAAATCAATATTTTAAATTATTTGTCTATTTGAGTATAGCTAATTTAAGATTTTTTTTTGTTTAAAAATGACGAAAAGCATCAATTTCTGTCATCTTGTCACAATAGACTCTTTGGTATTTTTTTTGAACGTAAAGATGTATAATAAATAATTTAAATAAACATATATAAAATGGCAAAAGGAAATATTAATGTATCGGTAGAAAACATTTTTCCACTGATTAAAAAATTCTTGTACTCTGATCACGAAATATTTTTACGTGAACTTATTTCTAATGGAACAGATGCAACCTCTAAATTAAAACACTTAATCGCTATCGGTGAAGCTAAAACTGAATTAGGTGATGTTAAAATTGAAATAAGTGTTGATAAAGATGCGAAAACAATTACAATAAAAGATCAAGGTATAGGAATGACTGCGGATGAGGTTGAAAAATACATTAACCAAATTGCATTTTCTGGAGCAGAAGAATTTTTAGATAAATATAAAGATAACGAAGCAGGAATTATTGGTCATTTTGGTCTTGGTTTTTACTCTGCTTTTATGGTTGCTGATAAGGTTGAATTGATTACAAAATCTTTTAAAGATGAACCAGCCGCTCATTGGACCTGTGACGGTTCTCCTGAATTTACTTTAGTTGAAAACGATAAATCTGACAGAGGAACTGAAATTATTTTACATGTTGCGGAAGATTCTTTAGACTTTTTAGAAGAAAGTAAAATTGAAGGGCTTTTAACAAAATACAATCGTTTTAACCAAATTCCGATTAAATTTGGCACAAAAGAAATTAACGACCCTGAGTTTAAACCCAAAACAACAAAAGATGCTGAGGGAAAAGAAACAACAGAACCTCACAAACAAATTACAGTAGACAAAATAATTAATAATACAGAACCTGCATGGACAAAAGCTCCTGCAGATTTAAGTGATGAAGATTATGAAAATTTCTACAGAGAATTGTATCCAATGCAATTTGAAGAGTCATTATTTCATATCCATTTAAATGTTGATTATCCGTTTAACCTCACAGGAATTTTATTTTTCCCTAAGCTAAGTCCTTCAATGGATATGCAAAAAGATAAAATTCAATTGTATCAAAACCAAGTATTTGTTACTGATAATGTTGAAGGAATTGTACCTGACTTTTTACAAATGCTAAAAGGTGTTATCGATTCTCCTGACATTCCATTAAATGTATCTCGTTCTGGTTTACAAGCAGATGGAGCTGTAAAGAAAATATCTGGTTATATTACTAAGAAAGTAGGTGATAAATTAGCTTCTTTATTTAAAAAAGACAGACCAGATTTTGAAAAAAAATGGAATGACATTAAAGTAATTATTGAATACGGAATGTTATCCGAAGATAAATTCTTTGACAAAGCTAAGAAATTTGCATTATACCCTACAGTTGCGGATACTTATTTTACATTTGATGAATTAATTGAAAAAACAAAAGATTCTCAGACTGATAAAGAAGGAAATCACGTTATTTTGTATACATCGAATAAGGAAGCACAGCATAGTTATATTCAAGAGGCAACTGCTAAAGGATACGAAGTTCTATTGTTGGACTCACCAATTATTTCGCATTTAATGCAGAAATTAGAGGGAACAGGAGAAAAAATAAAATTCTCTAGAGTTGATGCAGATCATATTGACAACATCATTAAAAAAGAAGATAACGTAATTTCTAAACTATCTGATGCAGAAAAAGAAACTTTAAAGCCAATAATTGAAGCTGCTGTGCCAACAAAAACATATACAGTTCAATTAGAAGCTATGGACTCTAATTCGTCTCCTTTTATGATTACGGTTCCAGAATTTATGCGTAGAATGAAAGAAATGCAAGCTTCTGGTGGTGGAGGTGGCATGATGGGAATGGGCAACTTTCCTGACATGTACAATTTAGTTGTAAACACAAATAGCCCATTAGTTACTGAAATCTTAAACAATAAGGATGAAGTTGCACAGAAAAGTTTAATTTCTCAAGCTTTTGATTTGGCAAAATTATCTCAAAACCTTTTACATGGTGAAGATTTAACTAATTTTATTAAACGTTCTTATGAACTTATAAAATAAGATTAACACTATAATTATAAACTCAAACCTCCTTGCAGAAACAAGGAGGTTTTTTTAATTTTAATAGTCTAATATTATAAAATCTATGACAAGAAAAAAACACTTCTTCAGTTTTTAGTTTTAATGATAATTAGAAAGCTTTAAATACTTTAATTTTAAATATTTTAAAACACAAATTTTACTGCTAATAAATACTTTTTTATATCTGAGATGCAATAAAGCTGATATTTTAAGTATAAGTTACTTTAATTTAACTTTGAAATAAAATATAACAAAGCTTCAGATACAACTGAAGCTTTTTAAGTTATTAAGAATAACAAGATTATATCTAGTTTAAAGAAACTAAATATTTTGATCTACATCCCAAGATTCTAGAATATCTTTTAAAGTTTTAATAAACATTCCACCGAGAGCTCCATTAACTACCCTGTGATCATAAGAATGCGAAACGAACATTTTCTGACGTATTCCTATAAAATCTCCTTCAAGAGTTTCTATAACCGCTGGAACCTTTCTAATAGCTCCTAAAGCTAAAATAGCAACTTGTGGTTGGTTTATAATTGGAGTTCCCATGATAGATCCAAAACTCCCTACATTAGTAACTGTGTATGTCCCACCCTGAATATCATCAGGATCTAATGCATTATTTCTTGCTCTATTTGCCAAATCATTAACTGATTTTGTCATACCTACCAAGTTTAACTGATCAGCATTTTTAATTACAGGAACAATCAAATTACCATCAGGCAGAGCGGCAGCCATTCCTAAATTTATATTTTTTCTCTTTATAATTGAATCTCCATCAAGAGCAATATTAATTAATGGATATTTTTTTATTGTAGAAGCGATGGCTTGCATAAATATTGGCGTGAAGGTCAATTTTTCTCCCTCTCGACTTAAAAAAGCATCCTTAACATTATTCCTCCATTTTACAATATTGGTAACATCTATCTCAATAAACGATTGCACGTGAGCAGAGGTCTGTAAAGAAGCTACCATGTGTTTTGAAATCAGTTTACCCATCCTACTCATTTCAATAATCTCATCACCTCCGTTTGTAGAAACAGGTGCAGGTTTTACTATATTTTCCTTAATACGCTTTGGTATTTCTTCCTTTACAGGAGTTGAAGGACTATTTAATTGAGATGAGTTTTGTTTGTTTTCGATATAAGATAAAATATCTTCTTTTGTTACGCGATCATCTTTACCTGAACCAATAATGGTTTCTAATTCATTCATAGAAACACCTTCTGTCTTGGCGATGTTTCTTACTAAAGGAGAATAAAACTTACCAGATTCAGAAATCTTAGTAATTGGACTGGTAATAGCATCAGTAACCTTTTCAATTGTTTTTTCTATTTCTAGAATACTAGATTCTTCTTTAAGTTTAGAGGGTTCATTTATAATAGGTGAAACTACTGCTGAATCTACCTCTTCTGTTTCTATAACGGCGATTGTTGCTCCGACAGCAACGACATCATCTTTTTCAAATAAAACTTCAATTAGAGTTCCTTCAACTTCACTCGGAACCTCAGAATCTACCTTATCCGTGGCTATTTCCACTATTGCCTCATCTAATTCAATAGTGTCACCAACTTCTTTAAGCCAAGAAGTTATTGTTGCTTCCGCAACACTTTCTCCCATTTTAGGTAACTTCAATTCGAATCTAGCCATTATCTATATATTTAAGGTATGCGAAAATACTAAAAAATGAATGATTTTTCAATAATTTATTAAAAGAAGATTAAACAATCATAAAATCATTAATTATATAAAACTCACCAATAAACTCAAAAAACATATTTAAATTACGAATTATTCATAAAAAAAACAATTTAACAACAATATTAATAAAATTATTATATCTGTCTTTTAGTGTTTTTTTTCGAAAGAAATGTTTCTATTAGTTAAATATATGATTGATTTGATAAGTTGAAATGCCTTCATATGAATTGTCAATAGCCGTTTTGAAACATATCCAAAGTTAACCTCTTAAAAACAAAATCACTAAATCTTTAATGACACCATTCCACAATCCATTTCAAACACCTGTCCAGAAAAAGCCATAGCCTTATCTGATATGATAAAGTTTGCCATTTCTGCAACCTCATCAGGTTGCAAATATTTTTTTAAAGGATGTACATCTGCTCGCATCTCTTTTAATTTATCATTGCGCAATAATTTAGCTGCCAAGGGAGTATCTGTAAGTGTTGGAGAAATCGCATTGACTCTAATTGTTGGTGCAAATTCAGCAGCTAAAGATTTCACCAAACCTTCCACCGCCCCTTTGGATGCAGCGACACTTGCATGAAAAGGCATTCCCATTTTAACAGCAACTGTGCTAAACATCAAAATACTTGGATTAATAGCGTTTTTTAAGATCGATAAATAGTGTTGAACGACCTTCACTGCTCCGAGTACATTAATAGAAAAGTCATTAGAAAAATCTTCTTGGTTTAGTCTGCTAATAGGCTTCAAGTTAATACTACCAGGACAATACACTATCGAATCAACAACTGCGAGTTCTGGTAAAATATGATTTAGCACATCACAGGTGTGCTCTGTTAAATTTGGATGTGATATTTTTGAGGATGTTCGGCTAATAGAGATAACCTTGTTTTTTTCTAACAAAACCTTCACTAATGATTTCCCAATACCGCTACTTCCTCCAACAATAAGAATTGATTTCATATTTACTTTTTAAATTTAAATCAAATCTACTAATTTTGTTTAACTTAATTGTTAATTAATTAAACATTTTATATCTTTGACTAAAATTCATTTACATGTCAGCCAAAGAAAAAATAAACGAAATACACATTGTAACAAAATATATTGATACCCTACTAACAACTGGTAAACCTCCAAAATCCATTTATGTATTTAGTAAAGAACTCGCTACTGAAGAAAGTGAATTTTACCAATATTTTAGCTCTTTTAAACACTTAGAAGAAAGAATATTTGCTTTATTTTTTGAGAATGCAATATCGGTTCTTGAAAAAAACGAAGATTTTGGTAAATACGATTCAAAAAACAAAATTTTAAGCTTATACTTTACATATATAGAAATTTTAACTGCAAATAGATCTTACGTCTTGCTCGCTTTAAAAAGTGCTTCAAATGCATTCGAATATGCAAAAAAATTAAAAGGATTGAAGAAGGTATTTGGAAATTTTACAGAAACACTAGACATAGACAAGATTGAAATTAATCAAGAAACCATAGAAAAATTTCAAGACAAAGGAATTCAAGAAGGCTTTTGGCTTCAATTTTTAATGATTATAAAATATTGGATGGAAGATACTTCATCCTCTTTTGAGAAGACTGATTTATTTATCGAAAAAAGTGTGCTAGCTAGTTTTGACGTTCTTGAAACCAAACCCGCCAAAAGCATCATAGACCTTGGAAAATTTTTATTAAAGGAAAGGATGAACTTTAAAATGTAATCAACACCCATGAAAACAATAGATCGGATTCCCACGTCGAAGATTGAAAGAGCCAGTAAATTATTTCAAACTGGAGCAAAAGTTGGTATTAATTATGTAAAATACTATGGAGAAAAAATAATTAGCACAGAAGAAAAAGCCCAAGAAAATTTAAATGAAGCAAACGCAAAAGATATTTATAATGGTTTAAAAACAATGAAAGGAAGTGCTCTGAAAGTAGCTCAGATGCTCAGTATGGAAAAAAGTATTTTACCCCGTGCGTATGTTGAAAAATTTTCACTTTCTCAATTTTCTGTACCTCCTTTATCAGCACCTTTGGTTGTAAAATCTTTTAA
>JAQXAP010000117.1 GCA_029252865.1 Polaribacter sp. | reverse complement strand
GAAATAGGCGCACCTAAAGCTTCAGCTAATCTATATTTAAAACGTGCAGAGTCTAAAGCTCCACCCATTCCAATAATTCTATTTTTTGGAATTCCTGTAGTTTTATGCACAAGATAAGTCATAGTATCCATAGGGTTTGAAACCACAATAATAATTGTATTAGGTGACTGCTCAATTAGATTAGAGGAAACAGTTTTAACTATTCCTGCATTAATTCCAATTAGTTCTTCTCGAGTCATTCCTGGTTTTCTTGGAATACCTGAAGTAATTACGCAAATATCAGAGTCTGCTGTTTTAGAGTAATCATTTGTACTTCCTGTTATTTTTGTGTCAAATCCATTTAAAGAAGCAGTTTGCATTAAGTCCATTGCTTTTCCTTCAGCAAAACCTTCTTTAATATCCAAGATAACAACTTCAGATGCAAAGTCCTTAATTGCAATATATTCTGCACAACTCGCGCCAACTGCACCAGCTCCTACGACTGTAACTTTCATTTTATTTTTTTTTAAATTAGTGATTTATTATTTGGTAAAAGTACAACATAAAAAATATTTGTATGTGGTATATATAAAAAAAAGACAACTCAACGAGTTGTCTTTTTCTATTTTTTTTTTTGGTACTTATCTTAAGCTAAATGCAATACCTAAGTTAGCTGTATTGTATTCTTGTAAGGCATAACTTCCATATATTTTAAAAAAACCTAAACTTAATCTAGCCCCAATAGTTGCAGCCATTCCATTTGATTTAAAATCAAAATTAGAGGGTATTACTAAGTTTTCTCGTATTGTTACATTTGGTGAACCACCAACTGTTTGAAATACTCCTGTATAAGTCCCAGACATTTTTAAAGAAGAAGATCCGTTATTGTAACCAATCCCACCATAAACATTTATAATAGGAAAGTTTAATGAAGCTATAGCTTGTAATGTAAAAGCGTTTAAATCAAATTCAGCTAACGCATTTTCAGTTTCGATAGGTCCAGAGTTAACATCAGCTATTCCATAACTAACCTTCATAGAGGTGTAGGCTGCTAAAATTGAAACGTGTAGTGGAGTTTTATCCATCGGGCCAAACCAGTCTGTAATTTCTTTTTTAAGACCTAAACCAAACATGTTTAAAGAACTTTCGTCTTGAGATTCTTCAAAGTTTATATTAGGTACAAATCTTACCATAGCTTCTAGTTTCCATGGCAGGCCGACACCAATTTGTACGGATGGAGCTGGCACTAAGTTTGCAGGTAAACTTTCACCGCCAGGTGCTTGAAAATTTGCCTCTACATTTTGTCCTTGTATATTTCTGGTTACCGTGAACTGAGCTCCATTTTCAGGACCTGAAAAAGAGGGTGTTGTAGGGGCATTAGAGGTTAATTTACTGGAGAGTCCTAATGCAGATATATTAATAAGATCATTTTTTGATGGTATTTGTGCCCCACTAGCTCCGATTGAAATATCAAAACCTAGTTTTTTATGAACTTTAGCTGTGTGATACCAACCACTATTCATTGCATTGATGAATCCTTCCATTCCTGGGGCAAAATAAGCTTCTAAAAGTTTTTGAGAATCATTAACATCAGCGAGAAGAATGTTTTCAAAACCATTTTGAGCTTTTGTTTGTACTGATAAAGTAAATACGCTTATTAGAATTAAAATATGTTTTTTCATTTCTAGTTTTTTTAGGGATTATAATTAATTTTTGTTCGCAATATCTAATATATAAAAATATTGTGAAATTAGTTGCTGTTTTTTTGGATAAGCATCAAGAACTCCATGTTTTAATAAAATAAACCCCGACATGAATGCTGGGGTTTACGTTTTTATTAAAAAAAATATTTATGCATCAATATTCGCATATTTTGCATTTCTTTCTATAAAGTCTCTACGAGGTGGAACTTCATCTCCCATCAACATAGAAAAAACTCTATCTGCTTCAGTGGCATTGTCAATAACAACTTTACGCAAGGTTCTAAAATCAGGATTCATTGTAGTGTCCCAAAGTTGCTCTGCATTCATTTCTCCAAGACCTTTATATCTTTGGATGTTGACACTTCCGCCCATTTTTTGTGCTATTAAATCACGTTGATTATCATCCCAGGCATATTCTCTTTTTTGACCTTTTTTAACTAAATATAATGGCGGTGTAGCAATATAAATATAACCTTGCTCTACCATTTCTCTCATGTATCTAAAAAAGAATGTTAATATTAAGGTAGCAATATGCGAACCATCTACATCGGCATCACACATGATAACTACTTTATGATATCTCACTTTAGATAGATTTAAAGCTCGAGGGTCTTCCTCTGTACCAATCGTAACACCGAGAGCGGTAAACATGTTTTTGATCTCTTCATTTTCAAAAACCTTATGCTGCATTGCTTTTTCAACATTCAAAATTTTTCCTCGAAGTGGTAAAATTGCTTGAAAGTTTCTATCTCTTCCTTGTTTTGCTGTTCCTCCTGCAGAATCTCCCTCAACTAAGAAAATTTCACATTGTGCAGGATCAGTTTCTGAACAGTCAGATAATTTACCAGGCAAACCACCAATAGACATTACGGTTTTACGTTGTACCATTTCTCTGGCTTTACGCGCTGCATGTCTGGCAGTTGCCGCTAAAATAACTTTCTGAACAATGGTTTTTGCATCGTTAGGGTTTTCTTCTAAATAATCAGTTAACATTTCTGAAACTGCCTGAGAAACTGCAGATGAAACTTCTCTGTTTCCTAATTTAGTTTTTGTTTGTCCTTCAAATTGTGGTTCTGCAACTTTTACAGAAACAATAGCGGTTAATCCTTCACGGAAATCATCACCAGCAATTTCGAACTTTACGTTTTTTAATAAACCAGATTCATCTGCATACTTTTTTAAAGTATGTGTTAAACCACGTCTAAACCCAGATAAATGTGTTCCTCCTTCATGCGTATTGATATTGTTTACGTAAGAGTGTAAGTTTTCTGAATATGATGTATTATAAACCATGGCAACTTCAACTGGAATTCCATTTTTCTCACCTTCCATAGAAATAACTGTAGCCGTTAATTGCTCACGAGTTGAATCTAAATATTTTATAAATTCAGGCAAACCTTCATCAGAATGAAAAGTTTCAGAAATAAATTTTCCTTCATCATCTGTATTTCTTTTGTCTGTTAAAGTGATGGTAATTCCTTTATTCAAAAAAGATAATTCACGCATACGAGTTGCCAACGTTTCGTAATTATACTCTGTAGATTGCTGAAAGATTGATGTGTCTGGTAAGAAAGTAACAATGGTTCCTGTGAAGTCAGTTTCACCAATTGTTTTTACGGGATATAATGTCTTTCCTTTAGAATATTCTTGTTGCCAGACTTTACCCTCTTTATGAACTGTTGCAGTTAAATGTTCGGATAATGCATTTACACAACTTACACCAACTCCGTGTAATCCTCCTGAAACCTTGTAAGAATCTTTATCGAATTTACCACCAGCCCCAATTTTTGTCATTACGACCTGAAGTGCAGAAACGCCTTCTTTTTTATGAATTCCAACAGGAATTCCACGTCCATTATCTTTTGTCGTTATAGAGTTATCTTCGTTTATTGTTACATCAATTGTATCACAATAACCGCCCATTGCTTCATCAATAGAATTATCTACAACTTCGTATACTAAATGATGTAAACCGCGTACACCGACATCTCCAATATACATGGAAGGGCGCATTCTTACATGCTCCATCCCCTCCAGTGCCTGAATACTGGAAGCATCATAATTATTATTTTTGTCTTCGCTCATTATAATGTTTTTATTTTCAGTTTATGACAAATACTTGTGAAAGTAAAGTCAATCAAATATAATTAAAAACATAGTATTTAGATTAGTTTTGTTAATAAAAACAGAAAAATATAGATAAAGCTAAAAGTGTCTTAAATCGATTAAAAAACACTTTCTAAGTGATTTTAGTGATTATATTATTAGTTTGAAAATGATTAAATATTAAAACTTCTTATTTGTTGAGTTTTTAAGATTTAATTTTTTTCAAAAACATGTAAAAACGACAGTTTTGCCTTTGTGTTTCAAAAAAATGTCATAATTGAGGTGTTAATTTTAGATAAAAAAAATGAGATTATCTTTCAGTTTGAATCAGCAACGGTTAAGTAAATAGTCAGCAAAGGAATGGTTTTAATACAATATTAGATTGCTTTAAAGTGAAAAGTTAGAGTTGTTTTTTATGTTTATTGAAAACTAGAGTGTTTTATTATGAGTTAAGTTAGAGGAGTGGTATTTTAATATTCATAATTTTATCAGATTCGTAATAAAAAAGAGATATTCTAAAAAATAGTGTTTCCTATTTTATTTCTCTATATCTTTGACATCAATAACTTTATAATGATAAATAATAACAACAATCGTAATTTTAATAATCCTAATTGTTAGGATACGAAGGTCGTTGTTTAAGAATATGTAAATAAAGCCTTCCAAATCGGAAGGCTTTTTTTTAATTTAAAATTGAAGATATGAGTAAAATTATGACAGTGGACATATTGTCTAGTATTAAAGGAGCACAGTCATCAGATGCTGTGGGGAAGTTGTTTGAAGTGATTAAAAATGCTAATAAAACAAATAATTCTTTTAATAAAAATCATAATAAGGCTGTGTTTTTAGATGATTTAAGAGAGGATATTGTTATCAATAGCCCACAGATTGAAAAACAAATTATCATTGAAAATTTTCCAAAAGAAAAAAATGGTTATTTAGTAGTTTCTAAAGTGATAGAGGAATAATTATGGAGTCGCAAATACACAAAATTCATCAGCAATTGATGAGCAAAGAAATTTCATGTACACAATTAGTTCAAGAAAGATTAGGACTATTAAAATTGAATACGCACAATACTGTGAATTCACTTTTAGATACATTGGCTATAGAATTAGCAGCAAAAGTAGATTCTAAAATAGAAAATGGAGAAGAAATAGGCTTGTTAGAAGGAATTCCTTTCGGAATTAAAGATGTATTTATGGTAAAAGGAACTTATACAACTGCAAGTTCAGACTTATTAAAAAAATATAAATCGCCCTATACAGCAACTGCAATTCAGAAAATATTGGATGCAGGTGCAATTCCCCTAGTAAAAGAAAATTGTGATAGTTTTGGGCATGGCTCTTCTTCTGAAAACACCATTTTTGGATCAGTAAAAAATGCAATTAACCCCAAGTTAGTTTCTGGAGGCTCGAGTGGAGGTTCTGCAGTAAATGTGGCAAAGGATTATACTGTTTTTTCAGTTGGTGGAGATACAGGAGGTTCTGTTCGTCAACCAGCAGGTTACAATAAAATCTATGGTTTAAAACCAACTTATGGAAGAATTTCGCGATTTGGATTGATGGCGTATGCATCTTCTACAGATTGTGTTGGACCAATTGCAAAATCTATAGAAGATATTAGAATCGTGCTAAATGCAATGAGTGGAAAAGATGTAAAGGATCAAACCACCTATAAGTCTGAAAAAATATCAAAAGAAAATATTTTAAAGTGTGATAAAGTAAAAACTATTGGGTATTTTAAAAATTTTATTGAAAACGATGCCATTGATACACAAGTAAAATCAGAATTTTTAGCATCTATAGAAAAAATAAAAGCCAAAGGAATTGCAATAAAAGAATTAGATTTCTTTGAATCAGATACTTTAGTTTCTACTTATTATACATTGGCAATGGCAGAGACAGCATCAAATCTATCAAGATTGGATGGAACAAATTACGGAAATAGAATTGAAGGTGGCTCTTTAAAAGACACCTATTCAGTTACACGTTCAGATAATTTTTCAGAAGAAACAAAACGTAGAATTGTTGGCGGGAATCAAGTATTGTCTCAAGGTTTTTCTGATGACATTTACTTAAAAGGACTAAATATAAGAGATCAAATTTCAAATAATTTTGAAAAAGATTTTAAAGAAGTTGATATTATTTTATCTCCTGTAACACCAAATTCGCCACCACAAATTGGTGACAGTTTAAAAGACCCTTTAGCAATGTATTTGTCAGATGCCTACACAGTTGGTTTTAGTTTAGGACAGTTGCCAACGATAACTGTTCCTCAAGGAACAGAAACAGGCTTACAAATTACAGCAGCAAAAAATAATGACGAACTCGTTTTGAAGTTTGCTAACTTCTTAAAAGATATGATATAATGGAACTGGAAAAATTAAATGAGTTACTAAAAGCAAACGAATTAGAGTTAGTAATAGGTATAGAAACACATGTTCGATTAAATACAAAAACAAAGTTATTCTGTTCTTGTGCAAATCAAGAAATAGAACAACCAAATCAAAATATATGTTCAGTTTGTACCGGTCAAATGGGGGTTTTACCGTCTATCAATAAAGAAGCAATTACAAAGGCTATCTATTTTGGAAAAGCTGTAAAATCTACTTTTTCTAACGAAGTAATTTCATGGGATAGAAAGCATTATGAGTATCCTGATAACCCAAAAAATATTCAAATTACGCAGTTTCATAACCCTGTAATTCCAGACGGACAAGTTTCTTGTTACAGAAATGATGGAACTCAGTTTACCGTAAGTTTAACACAAGTTCATATTGAAGAAGATGCTGCAAAATTAATGCACGAAAAGAAAATTTCTTTAGTCGATTTTAATAAAGCAGGTGTTCCGTTAATTGAAATTGTTACAGATCCTTGTATTCGTAATATCGAAGATGCATCAACTTATGCACAATATATACAGCGTATTGTTCAGAATTTAAAAATATCTGAAGCAAACTTAGAAAAAGGAGAGTTTAAGTCTGATGTTTCTGTATCTCTTCGTAAAAAACATACATATAATTTAAACCCAAGAACAGAAATTAAAAACTTGAATTCGTTCAAGTTTATGGTAGATGCTTTAAAGGAAGAAATTGAAAAGCAATTAAATTATTACATAGAAAACAAAGAATTCAGACCAGATCAAACAACGGTTTTATGGGATGCAGATTTAAAGCAAACTAAAACCATGCGTAAAAAGGAGTTTGAAGCAGATTATCGTTTTATTTCTGAACCAGATTTACCTTATGTAAATATCAAAAAGGTTGTAGACAATATAGATGTAGACGTAAGTTCTTTGCCATTCGCTGTAGAATCTATTTTGATAAAAGGTGGTGTTTTACCTCAAGATGCCAAGTTTTTTACGGCAGATTCTTTACGTTCAAAAGTTTTTGTGACAATTAATAATGAAATTAATGACGCTTCATTTGTTGCTAAAACATTGGTAAATAATATTGGGGCAGATGAATATGAAAATATTCATAATGTAGCTCAGTTAATTGAAATTTTTCAGTTATTCAAAGAAGATAAAATTACTTCTGTATTAGTTCAAAACGGAATTACATCGTATTTAAAAGACAGAACTTTCGATTATAAAAAGTACTTTGATGATAATACTATTTCTGAAGATAAAATTAAAGCTGCGGTTTTAAAAGTAGTTACAGAAAATGAACCAATTGCAAATGATATAAAAGCAGGGAACCAAGGTAAAGCGGGTATTCTAGTTGGTAAAGTAATTGGTATTATTGGTAAGGGAGCTTCAGGAAAAGTTATTAGACAAGAAATATTAAATGCTTGCTCTAGTGATGTGAAAACTACAGGGCATGAAGTTGAAGCCGATCAATCAAAAACGAATAACGAACAACCAAAGGCAAAAATAGAAGAGGAAACATTACCTGAAATTCCGATTGTAATAAAAGAAGATTACAGAACACATAAAATTTCTCAAATTTCTGAGGATTCAATTAGCGATGAGGTCACCTTATCTGGCTGGATTTCTAGTGTTCGTGATCACGGAGAATTAATATTTATTGATTTACGAGATTCAAGTAACCAAATTTTTCAAGTACGTTTGAGTAAAGAAACTTTTCCGAATTTAGATGAACTTGTAAAATTAAAATCAGAATCCGTTATTTCTGTTACAGGAAAAGTTATTAAAAGAAATGAAGATGATTATAATGCTGGTTTGAGAACTGGTAAATTAGAATTAGAGACTTCAAAATTAGACATTTTAAACTTATCTAAAACACTTCCTTTTGAAATAAAAAGAGCTATGAAGTCGAATGAGAATGTTCGTTTTCAGTATAAATTTTTAGATCACAGAAATGATGAAGTTCGTAAAGCAATTGTAAATCGTCATAGAGTAATTAAGTTATTACGAGATATATTAGATGAAGAAGAGTTTTTAGAAATTGAAACTCCAATTCTAACAGCAGGTACAGACGAAGGAGCAAGAGAGTTTATTGTTCCAACAAGAAAACAAGCAGGTTCCTTTTACACTCTTCCACAAGCACCACAGCAGTTTAAGCAAATGTTAATGGTTGGTGGTTTTGAAAAATATTTTCAAATTGCACGTTGTTTTAGAGATGAAGATTCTCGTGGAGATAGACAGCCAGAATTTACACAATTAGATATTGAAATGGCATATGCCAGTATGCAACAAATCATAGATTTAAACACAAAGATGTTTAATGAAGTGGTGAATAAAATATATGGTAAAAAATGGATTTTACACCCTTTTCGAGTAATAACTTACAAAGAAGCAATGGATAAATATGGCTGTGACAGACCAGATTTACGTTTTGGATTAGAAATGCAAGACATTACAGATATTGTAAAAGAAACATCTTTCCAAGTTTTTAGCAAACCTATTGATGAAGGTGGAATTGTAAAATGTATTAAAGTTTCTGCCGCAGAACAAGGAAACAAAAGAATGTCCAAAGGTCAGATTGAAAACTTAACTGCAATCGCACAGCAAAATGGTTTAGGCGGTTTAGCGTATATAATTGTAAACAAAAACGATTTACAATCACCAATAATTAAATTTTTAGGTGAGGAAATTGCCGCTAAAATTATTAAAGCAACTGATGCTCAAACTGGAGATATTGTATTTTTCTCGGCAGCTGATTATGCAACAGCAAACAAAGCCTTAGATGCTGTTAGACAAGAAATGGGTAGAATTTTACGATTAATTAACCCAAAAGAGTTAAGACCAGCTTGGGTAGTTGATTTTCCGATGTTTGAAAAAACAGATGAAGGCAGATGGACATTTACCCACAACCCATTTTCAATGCCAGCGATATATGATTTAGAAAAACACATCACTGGAAAGAATGATGAAATTGGAACAATTATAGCCCAACAATACGATCTGATATTAAATGGTTACGAAATTGGTGGAGGCTCTGTTCGAGCTCACAAATCTGAAATCTTAGAGGCAACTTATAAAAATATGGGATACGATAAGGAAGAAATGATAAAAAGTGTTGGAACTATGTACAAGGCTTTTCAATATGGAGCACCTCCTCATGGAGGAATTGCTTGGGGAGTTGATAGACTAATGATGATTTTAGAAAAGAAAGCATCCATTAGAGAGGTAATGGCATTTCCTAAAACAGGAACTTCAGAAGACTTACTTTTTAATGCTCCTTCAATTTTATCGGATAAAAAAGTAGAAGAAATGAATGTAAAAATTATGAAATAATTCAGTTATTTCTTCTAAATATTTATCTTAATAAATACTTATTTAAAATAAATATAGCTGTTTCAATAGATCATTTTTTAGACTTAAATAGTTCTAAATTGATGTAGTTTGGTTAAAATGAAATCTTAAAATAGACCCGCTAAAGCAATCTGTAAAAATCATCTGAGATAAGAAAACTAAAAACCACTCAAATCAACTTTAAGATACCTTTTAAAGGATTTAAGCCATTTTTAGAGTTATCAACATTTTTCATCTTTATCAACATAAAAGAAAAAAAAGTGATGTATTTTCTTATATTTGATAAGTTATATTTTATTCAATTTTCAACCAAAATTTCAATTTAATCATATAAAATGAGCGAAGACAAAAAAAACAATTATGATGCTTCCAGTATTCAGGCATTAGAAGGTATGGAGCATGTAAGAATGCGTCCTTCAATGTATATTGGAGATGTTGGTGTGCGTGGTTTACATCATTTAGTTTACGAAGTTGTAGATAACTCTATTGATGAAGCAATGGGCGGTTATTGCGATACAATTGATGTAACAATTAACGAAGATAACTCAATTACAACCAAAGATAATGGACGTGGAATCCCTGTTGGAATTCACAAAAAAGAAGGGGTTTCTGCATTACAGGTTGTAATGACAAAAATTGGTGCTGGTGGTAAATTTGATAAAGATTCTTATAAAGTTTCTGGAGGATTACACGGTGTTGGTGTAAGTTGTGTAAATGCATTATCAGAACATTTAACAGCAACAGTTCATAAAGAAGGTAAAGTTTGGCAACAAGAATACTCTAAAGGAAAAAGTTTATACCCTGTAAAAACCATTGGTGAAACAGATTTCACTGGAACAATTGTTACCTT
>JAQXAP010000114.1 GCA_029252865.1 Polaribacter sp. | reverse complement strand
TGGTGCGTCAGTTTTGTGGTGGTAGTCATTTTTAATTGGTTCATATTGATAGTCTTTCGACCATTCTTGAATATTTTGACTCAAATCTTTTAACGATTGGCAAATAAAATTTAGTTCTTCTGAGGATATTGTTGGATGCAAAGATAAACGAACCCAACCTGGTTTTTGTGTATTACACCCCTGTAAGATTTCATCTTTAATTCTGTTTGAAGTTTCTTGATTAACGTTCAATAAAAAATGCCCATATGTTCCTGCGCAAGAACAACCTCCTCTTGTTTGGATTCCGAATCTGTCATTCAATAATTTTACAACAATATTAAAATGATATTTTTCAAAATAGAAAGAAAAAATACTTAATCGTTCTTTTTGGGTTGGTGCTAAAATTTTGACTCCTGGTAAACTTTCTAAAGTAGAGAAAACAACTTTATTTATTTCATCCTCTCTCTTTTTAATGTTTTTAACCCCCATCTTTTCTTTCAACTGAACAGAAAGTGCAACTCTTATGGTTTGTAAAAAACCTGGTGTACCACCATCTTCTCGAGTTTCTACATCATCAAAATAATCATGTTCTCCCCAAGGGTTTGTGTAGCTTACAGTACCTCCTCCTGGATTATCTGGAATTGTATTCTT
Source organism: Polaribacter sp. (assembly GCA_029252865.1). Classification (GTDB taxonomy): domain Bacteria; phylum Bacteroidota; class Bacteroidia; order Flavobacteriales; family Flavobacteriaceae; genus Polaribacter. Next base: position 5,506 of record JAQXAP010000114.1, on the reverse strand, counting down.
ATATAATTTCTTATTAAAAACCAAAACACCTGAACTTCCTGGTCCTCCTAAAAATTTATGTGGAGAAAAGAAAATAGCATCTAAATAAGCTTCTTCATTTTCTGGATGCATATTTATGTCTACATAAGGCCCACAACAAGCAAAATCGACAAAACACAACCCATTGTACTTGTGAATTAATTTTGCAACTTCATGATAAGGTGTTTTTATACCCGTTACGTTAGAACAAGAAGTAATAGAAACCATTTTTATCTTTCTATGTTGATGTTTCTGAATGCATTTTTCAAACTCTACTAAACATAGCAAACCTTCGTTATTACAAGGAACAACCTCAACATCAGCAATTGTTTCTAACCAAGAAGTTTGGTTAGAATGATGCTCCATATGGCTCACAAAAACAATCGGTTTTAATTCTTCTGGAATCGTGGTATGGTTTTTTAAGTTTTCAGAAACCTTAATTCCTAAAATTCGTTGAAATTTATTGACAACACCTGTCATGCCAGTTCCTGTAGTAATTAAAACATCATTGTCATTTGCATTTACATGACGTTTAATAATGTTTCTAGCCTCATGATATGCTAATGTCATAGCGGCTCCGGAAGTAGATGTTTCTGTATGTGTATTTGCAACAAAAGGCCCAAATTTATGTAACATCTTATCTTCAATTGGCGCATACAATCTCCCACTTGCCGTCCAATCTGTATAAATCAATTTTTGTTCCCCGTAAGGAGATTGAAATGTTTGATTTATACCAACTATATTTTCTCTAAATTGATTAAAATAGTTTTCTAAATCTAACTCTGCGATGGTCTCTTTTGATGAAATCATAATTTATAAAATCTTTACTCTCTGTTGTAAAATAGTTATTTAAAATTTGATATCCCTTTTTGTAGCCAATTGAAATAAGTATCTACATCTGGAGTATATGCTACTGGAATAATTAAATTCTTTTCATTATGATCCATTAAAACATAAAATGGCTGTGTATTGGTTTTATATTTTAATGTTTGCATTTCACTCCACTTTTGTCCAATATATTTTAATTTTTTTCCTGGATGTAACTTAGAATCTAAAATGTTTTCTGTCTTTAGTTTACGCTTATCATCAACATATAGTGAGATTAAAACCACTTCATCTTTTAAAAGTTTTAAAACCTTTGGTTTAACCCAAACATTTTGTTCCATCTTTCTGCAATTTACACAAGCATGCCCTGTAAAGTCTAACATTATTGGCTTGCCTACTTTTTTGGCGTATGACAAACCTTTATCGTAATCATTAAACGCTAAAATATTATGCGGAGCCATTATATGTGCGCCATCAGGAATTTCTAAACTCCCAATAGAGCCTCCATTTCCCACTTTCGAATAACCTACTCCATAAGGAGATTCGCTATAATGCTGTGGTGGAGGAAATGCACTTATTATATTTAATGGAGCTCCCCATAAACCAGGAATCATATAAATCGTAAAAGTTAAAGTTACCAAACCTAAAGTTAATCTACCTACAGAAATATATTTTAAAGGGGAATCATGAGGCAGTTGTATCTTACCAAAAAGATACAAGGTTAATGTTCCAAAAATTGCAATCCAAATAGCAATAAACACCTCTCTCTCTAATAAATGGGCTTGTAAAACTAAATCTGCATTTGATAAAAATTTAAATGCTAAAGCCAACTCTAAAAATCCTAAAACTACTTTTACAGTATTTAACCAACCTCCCGATTTAGGTAATGAATTTAACCAACCAGGAAAAGCAGCAAACAAAGCAAATGGTAATGCTATTGCGGTAGAAAAACCTAACATACTAACAATCGGAGCAATCCTTTCCCCTGTTGTTGCTGCTGCTACCAAAGCAGAACCTACTAATGGACCTGTACATGAAAAAGAAACAATAGCTAATGCCAATGCCATAAAAAAGATTCCGGCAACCCCACCTCTATCCGCTTTCGAATCTACTTTTGTTCCCCAAGAACTTGGTAAAACTAACTCAAATGCACCTAAAAACGACGCAGCAAAAAGAACTAAGATTAAAAAGAAAATAATATTAAACCAAACATTTGTAGATAAAGCATTTAAAGCATCTGGACCAAAAATAGCACTTACTGCTAGACCAATTACCACATAGATTATTATTATAGATACACCATAAAAGATAGCATTTCTTATTCCTGCTGCTTTTGTTTTACTTTGTTTGGTAAAAAAACTAACAGTCATAGGAATCATTGGAAAAACACATGGGGTTAACAAAGCTGCTAATCCACCTAAAAAACTTAAAAGAAATAAAGTTAACAAACCTCTATCTCCTTCATTTTTAATGCCTTTTAAAGTATCAGAAACTACACTTACCTTCGTTTCGTTTTCTAAGGTAAAAACCAAATCTACTTCTGTTGGTGCTAAACACTTCGTATCGTCACAAACCATAAACTCTACAACTCCATTAATCGCATTAATATCTGAAGTGATTTTAACTCTTTGTTTAAAAATAGCTGAGTTTTCAAAGAACTTAATTTTCATCTGAAAAACAGGGTCATCAACTGTGTGCCCTTCTTCTTCAATTGTTTTTCCTATTAGAGAAAAATTTTCCTTTTTAGTATCAAAAGAAAATGTTGTTGGTATCGGACCATCTTCCGGAACTTCTTGTGCATACAAATGCCAGCCTTCTTCTATAGTGGCTTTAGAAACCAAAATGTATTCGGTATCTGATACTTTTTCAACGGATGTTGACCATTGTAAAGGGTTTTCTATTTGAGAAAATATTCCTAAAGTAAAGGTTAGAAATAAAAAAATAAGTATATTTTTCATGTGCTAATAATATCAATAGAGTCTTATTAAAAAGATGTATACCTTTCTAAGTTTCTTTTAAAAATCAAAGATAATTAATTCAATAAGACAAGCTTTAATCAATGGGGTAAATTCATGAAATTTAGAACTAAGGTAACTTTTTCAAAGAACCTGTTACAAAATTTTTACAAAATCGTCAAAAGCAACATAATAAGGCTGATCTTTAAAAACAGGACTCTCAACGCTTTCTGCATTAGCAATACCCACACCCGCAAACCAAACTTTTGCATTTTGTTTTTTTGCATGATTTTTAAAAGTTTCCATCCAAACAACATCATATTCAGTTGGATTTTGAATATTATTTGATGCTTTTACCAATACAAAAATTGTTGGTTCTCCTTTTTTAAATAACACGTACTGCGGATGTCTTTTTAACTGACTATTTATAGCTTGAAACTCGTACCCCATTTTTACTAATTTCTTACCAACTATATTCATTGCTAAATTATGCAATTCTTGTGCTGTTAAAACCTGCATTATTTTTTCTTTTTCTTGTTACGTTTATTGTAATTTTTATCTCCTCTGGTTTTCGGCTTCTTATATTTTGCAGCAATTTCTCTCCTGTAAGAACCACCTCTATTAACTTGACTATTCTTTTCACTCTTCTCATGAAATGCTGGTCCTGGCACATATTCTAAAGAAGTTCTATTCTTAGAAACTCCTTGATCTTCTCTCGGGCGTTCATCTTCTGTTAACAATTCAGAAATTTCTACATCTTCAGGAAGTTCTAAGACTGGAATTTCATATTTCATCAACGTTTCAATCTCCTCTTTTGCTACTTGTTCTTTTTTTGTAGAAAATAGAATTGTTTTCCCTGCTTTTTCTGCACGACCGGTTCTACCAATTCTGTGCATATAATTTTCAGGGAATTCTGGTGTATCAAAATTTATAACATGAGAAACGTTATCAAAATCTAACCCACGAGCCATTACATCTGTCGCTAACAAAATTCGATTCTTACCTTCATCAAACTGTTTTATAGAGCGAATTCTATAATTTTGTGTTTTATTAGAGTGAATTATACACATTTCATCATTAAACATTTCTTGCATATGCTTAAACAACAAATCTGCAGTTCTTTTAAAACCAACAAAGATTAATACTTTATCAAAAGATTCTTTATCACTTAAAAGATGGTGTAACAAATTTACTTTCGTAAAAAAGTTAGGTATATTGTAAGAAATCTGTTCTATATTGTCTAAAGGAGTACCACTAACGGCTACAGATATTTTTTCAGGTTTTTTAAAGAAATCGTAAATTAAAGCATCAACATCTTCTGTCATTGTTGCAGAGAACAGAATGTTCTGTCTTCTTTCGGGAATCACGTCAAAGATATTCATTAACTGAAAACGAAACCCTAAATCTAACATTACATCCACTTCATCAATAACTAATTTTTGAATAGATTTTAGCTTTAATGCATTACTCAAAGCTAAATCATATAAACGTCCAGGAGTTGCTACAATAATATCTTGACCCTGTAAAATTGATTGTTTTTGAGTGTTAATGTTTGCACCACCATAGACGCCAAGAACACGTGTATTGATGTATTTTGATAATTGCTCTATTTGCTCAACCACCTGTAAAACCAATTCTCGAGTTGGCACTAATACCAAAACTCTTGGGTGTTTTTGTTTAGAAAATCGCAAATCTTGTAAAATAGGCATCATGTAGGCAAAAGTTTTACCTGTTCCCGTTTGTGCAATTCCTACTACATCTTTACCTGATCTTACTACTGAAAATGCTTGTTCCTGAATTGGAGTTGCATTTACAAAACCCAAATCATCAACAGCATATTGTAATTGATTTGAGATTCCTAGGTCTTGAAAAGTCATGCTTAATATTTTTCTGCAAAGGTACGCTTTATAAAACGCTAAACAATAGCCCTTTTCAGTTAGAATATTTAGTAATTTTGCAATAGAAATTTTAGACTAAATGATTACAGACACTCATACGCATTTATATTCTAGTCAATTTGATGAAGATCAAGAAGCAACCATTCAACGTGCTAAAGAAGCTGGTGTTTCACGCTTTTTTATTCCTGCAATAGATTCTTCTTACACAGAGCGAATGATGAAACTTGAAAAAGACTATCCGAATGACGTTTTTTTAATGATGGGACTACATCCTACTTCTGTAAAAGAAAATTATTTAGAAGAATTAGCGCACGTTAAAGATTGGATTGACAAAAAAGACTTTTATGCCATTGGCGAAATCGGAATTGATTTGTATTGGGATAAAACGCTTTTAACTCAGCAGCAAGAGGCTTTTAGAACTCAAATTAAATGGGCAAAAGAAAAGAAATTACCAATTGTTATTCATTGCAGAGACGCTTTTAATGAAATTTTTGAAGTATTAGAAATTGAAAAAGGTAATGATTTAAGAGGTATATTTCATTGTTTTACAGGTACGCTAGAACAAGCAAAAACGGCGATCTCTTACAATATGAAATTGGGAATTGGCGGTGTTGCTACTTTTAAAAATGGAAAAATTGATAAATTTTTAAATGAAATTGATTTAAAACATATCGTTTTAGAGACAGACTCTCCTTATTTAGCCCCAACTCCTTACAGGGGAAAAAGAAACGAAAGCGCTTATATTACAAATGTAGTTGATAAATTAGTTGATATTTATGAACTTCCTTTCAATGAAATTGCGGAAATTAC
>JAQXAP010000130.1 GCA_029252865.1 Polaribacter sp. | reverse complement strand
AATTAAACTCATCTTTAATTCCGAAAACTTTTATAAGTTCAACTTCATTTTCAGAAATATAATGCTTATTTTTTTTCTTCTTTATCTGCTTATTTTCATCAATAAATAAAGCTCTTCTCTCTCTTAACTGATTTTTTAAATCAGCAACATATTCTAAAGATTCATCTCCGTGTAATTGAATTGCATCTAATCGATATTCCTCAACCAAAGAAATTACAATCTCAACATATTCATTAACGAAAACACCTGTTTTTTTTATTGATTTTGAAAATTCTGGAATAATTCCTTCAAAATTTCTTTTTGATTTTTCATAGAAAATAAACCCCAAGTAATCAGGTTGTAACCCAACAACTTGTTCGATGTTTTCTGCATATTTCATTCCACAAACTTTAAGCTTCATTGTTTTATTGTTTAACCAAGTATTTTTTACTTAAACTTTAAATAATTTTATTTTAGACAACTAAATGATTCTCCTTTATACTTTTTTAACGTATTTGACCGATAAACTCTTGACAAGCTTCTCCAGGATTATCTGCTTTCATGAAATTCTCACCAATTAAAAAACCTTGAAAGCCGTATTCTTTCAAACCAGTTATAATTTTTGGATCAGATATACCACTTTCTGAAACTTTTAAACAAGTATCAGGTATTTGATTAGCTAATTTAATAGAGTGCTCTAAATCAACTTCAAAAGTATTTAGATTTCTGTTGTTAATTCCGATAATTTTATTGTCTAGATGATTAATCTTATCCAAATCTTGTTGAGTGTGAATTTCATACAAAACTTCCATGCCTAAATCTACTGCCAAATTTCCATAATTTTTTAATTCTTCGGACGTCAAACATGAAGCTATTAATAAAATTACATCTGCTCCAATAGCTTTTGCTTCTACAATTTGAAAACCATCAACAATAAAATCTTTTCTTAATATTGGCTTTTGTTGATTGATAACTCTTGCCTCCATCAAATCTGCCATCGTTCCTCCAAAAAAAGAAGTGTCCGTTAAAATAGATTGCGCTGCAACATTTGCATCTAAATATCCATTAGTTACCTCAGCAATCGTTGCTGTGTCGTTAATGATTCCTTTAGAAGGCGATTGACGTTTATATTCTGCTATAATTCCAGTTGAACCAACTTCCAATAAAGACTTCTTTAATGAAAAAGTAGCTCTCTTAAAACTTGGGCTTTCAACTAATTTTTTAATTGGAACTTCTGCTTTTATCTTGGCAATTTCCTTCTTTTTAAATGCGATTATCTTATCTAATATAGTCATATTTTATTTCTTTTTTCATTGAGAATAAATTAGTAATCTCCTCATTTATTAAAAAGATTACCTCCGTCAAACTTCCTTTGGAGTGATATCTTATATATTACTATTTATTTTTTTATTTCTGTACTTTAGAAAAAAGTAAATTATAATTCCAACAACCAAACCAATTAAAGTCTGTTTAAAAACACCTTTAGTTTGGATACCTATTGCCGCTCCAGTTATTAGAAAAGCAGGAATAATTAGAATTAAATTCTTTTTCTTTTTTACCATCTTAAAGACTTACTAATTTTTCTAATGTCTGTTTCGCCCTCAGCCCAAAAAGTGAATCTTTCGCTTCGGCAAAGGCAGTATCAAAAGGTTTTAATTCATCGATAATTGATAAAGCGAACGCTGCATTTGTTAATACCACGTTGTTTTGTGCTTCTGTTCCTTTTCCTTCTATTATAGTTTTAAAAATTTTCGCTGCATCAGTCACTGAATTTCCTCCGAATATTTCTGTTTGTTGAATTCTTTTTTGTCCTAAATCTTCTGGATTTATAATTTGTTCTCCATTTTTACTAAAGAATTTGAATCCGCTTGTTAATGAAATTTCATCATAACCATCTAGCCCGTGAATAATACCATAGTTGATATCTTCTTCTTGTAAAATATAATTGTACAAACGTGCAATTTCCAAATTAAAAGTTCCTAACATATGATTTTTTGGTGAACTTGGGTTTACCAAAGGACCTAACATATTAAAAAACGTTTTTAATGCCAACGCTTTTCTTGTTGGACTTACGGCTTTCATTGCTGGATGAAATTTTGGAGCATGTAAAAAACAAATATTTGCTTTCTCTAAATGTTCTCTCAAAACACGTTCATCATTGGTGAAATTATATCCAAAACTCTCCAACATATCAGAAGAACCAGATTGAGAAGATACGGAATAATTGCCATGTTTCGCTACTTTTTGCCCTGTTCCTGCAACTATAAAAGAAGTTAAGGTTGATATATTAAATGTATCTTTTCCGTCACCACCTGTGCCAACAATATCAATAGTATTATAGTCTGACAGATCTACTTTTACACATAACTCTTTTAATGCATCTCTAAATCCAGAAAGTTCATCCACCGTAATTGGGCGCATCATAAAAACTGTCATAAACGAAGCTAAATGTGCTTCATTGTATTTTTCTGAAGCAATATCTATTAAGATTTTTTTTGCCTCGGACTTCGACAATCTTTCGTGATTATATAATTTGTTTAAAATTGCTTTCATTAAGAATTTGCATTGATAAAGTTAGAAACCATTTGCTCACCAACATCTGTTAAAATAGATTCAGGGTGAAACTGAACTGCAGAAATTGGAAATATTTTATGTTCAATTGCTTGTATCAAACCATCTTCGTCCCTTGCTGTTACTTTTATTTCTTTTGGAAAACCCTGGTCTGACGCTGCCCAAGAATGATAACGTGCCGCCATAAATGTTTCTGGTATATCTTTAAAAATAAGAGCATTGGTATCTGTTACTTTCATTTCTGTGGCAACTCCATGAAAAACAGCATCTAAGTTGATTATTTTCCCTCCAAAAACCTCTGTAATTGCTTGTAATCCTAAACAAACTCCGAAAATTGGTTTTATACCTGCGTAAGTTTTAATCACATCTTTTAAGATTCCTGCTTCATTAGGAATTCCTGGTCCTGGTGATAACATAATTATATCATAGTTGCCTACATCTGCAATACTGATTTCATCATTTCTAAAAACTGCAGGGAATTTTCCTGTAATTTTTTCTACCATGTGAACCAGATTATAGGTGAACGAATCGTAATTATCTAATATTAATATTTTCATCTTTTTATCTAGTTGTCATTGCCAAGCGAACTTTTCATTTGATTAGCAATCTGTTTTTTAATTAAGAAGTTACTTTATCGAAAAAACTCCTAATAATAACTTAAAACTCAATTTGCGTTAGGGATTGAAACGGCATCCTTTTTATTCCTTTTTAAAAATAAAAAGATATAGTGGAAAGCCTGTTAAAACGCCCTAAATATTTTCTGCTAAAAGCAACGCCTTTTTTAACGCGGCTAATTTATTATTTACTTCTTGTAACTCTTTTTCTTCGTCGGAATGAATAACAATTCCAGCACCTGATTGTGAATATAAAACGTTGTTTTTACTAACAAACGAACGAATAGCAATTGCCAAATTTACAGATCCATCTAAACCAATAATTCCTACTGCTCCGCCATAAAAACCTCGTGTTTGATTTTCATATTTGTCGATTAACTCCATTGCTTTGTATTTTGGTGCGCCACTTAAAGTTCCGGCAGGAAAAGTATCGCCAACAATTTCTATTGGATTTCCTTTTATTTGCCCTCTAACCGTAGAAACTAAATGAATTACGTGGCTAAAATACTGTACCTCCTTAAAAACCTCTACAGTAACATTATTGGCGTGTTTGCTTAAATCGTTGCGTGCTAGATCTACCAACATTACATGTTCTGCTGTTTCCTTTTTATCTTCGGATAATTTTCTACCTAATTTAATATCTTCTGCCATATCACCAGTTCTTCTAAAAGTACCTGCAATTGGATTGATAGTTGCTTTTCCTGCTGATATTTTAATTTGTGCTTCTGGTGAAGAGCCCATTAATTTGAATGATCCGTAATCGAAATAAAATAAATAGGGCGAAGGATTTATAGAACGTAATGCCCTATAAACATTAAACTCGTCTCCCTTAAATTTTTGTTGAAATTGACGTGATAATACCAGTTGAAAAACATCACCTCTTTTACAATGCGATTTTGCTTTTCTTACATAATCTATAAATTCTTCTCCTGTTATGTTTGAAGTTTCTTCACCTAAAATTTCGAATTTTTGAGTATTAAAAGCTTGCGCATCAATAATCGTTTCCAATTCTTTAATGCGAGATGATTTACCTTCTTCTATATTTTCTATCAATGTCATTTCATCATTAAAGTGATTAATGGCAATAATAAATCTATAAAAACTGTATTGCATTTCTGGAATTGCAGAAGGTGCTTTCTTGTTTTTAAATTTAATATTCTCAAAATACTGAACCGAATCATACGTTGTATAACCATACAAACCATTAAATGATTTTAATTCGGCAGGACAATCTAAGGTTATTGATTCTGTGAACTTATCAAATAACTCATAAAAATTTTTATCGATAGTTTGTTCATCAATTTGTGTTCCTTTATGAGAAACAGAAAACTTAGAGTCATCTACTTTCATTGAAACTATTGGCTCAATCGCAATAAAAGAGAAGCTTTCCTCTTTACTATGATAATCTGAACTTTCTAACAATAAAGTATTTACGTATACATCTCTAAAACGTAGATACAGGCTTACAGGAGTATCTGTATCTGCCATTTTCGTTTTAAATGTTGTTTTAAATTGTAACTTTTTCATTCTATATTATTGTCGTTGCTAAGTAAATTATACATTCGCTTCGCGAATTGGTATTAATGAAGAGTTTACTTTGTCGCAATAAAAAAAGGCTTATCGTGAGATAAGCCTTTTTTTATTATGTATTATACATATAGGTTGCTTCTCACTTATAAATTAAGAGAGCTCCACCACCACGAAAAGTTTGTTTTATACTTCATATTGAAAAACAAAAATAAGATATATTTTTGATTAAACAAGCTTCATCTTATCTATTTTCTTACAATCTTAACATTCATCTCTTCCACCTTTTTATCTGATAATATAGAGGGCGCATTAAATAATAAATCTTCTGACGAACCTGTTTTTGGAAACGCCATTACCTCTCGAATAGATGTTTTCTTCTCTAAAATCATCATTAAACGATCTACGCCCCAAGCAATTCCCCCGTGAGGTGGTGCTCCGTATTGAAACGCTTTATACATGGTTCCAACACTTTTCATCATTTCTTCTTTATCGTAACCCATATTTTTATAGGTTGCCTCTAAGATTTCGGCTTTATGTGCACGTACTGAACCTCCACCAATTTCAAAACCATTTAAGATTAAATCGTATTGTTGAGCTATAATAGTTCCTGTCTCATCACCTACTCCATTCATATGCTTGTCTAAATCATAGATTGCTGGCATAGAAAAAGGATTGTGCGTAAACGTCCATTTTCCTTCATCTGTTTTTTCAAACATCGGAAAATCTACCACCCATGCAGGTCTTAATTCTTTGGGGTTGATTAGTTTAAAAATACGTCCCATTTCTTGACGAACTGCATCCAATGCTTTGTTTGCAGTTGCATAATCTGCTGCTGAGAAAAATACAATATCACCAACTTGAGCATCTGTAGCTTTTATAATGTTAGCTGCAATTTCTTCTCCTAAAAACTTAATAATGGGCGATTGTAAATCATTTTCATTTACTATAATATAAGCCAAACCACCCAATCCATTCTGTTGTGCAATAGCTGTTAAGTTTTCTATTTGACCTTTAGAGGCTCGTTTGTTACCTTGTTCTTTTGCAGAAACTTTAATGCATTTTACAATTCCGCCATCTCCAATCGGTTTACTAAAAACCTGGAATGTCGTATCCTTTACAATATCAGTAATATCTTGCATTTTTAAACCATAACGTAAATCCGGTCTATCACAACCATATTTATCCATAGCCTCTTTATAGGTAATTACTTCAAAAGGATGTAAAATCCATTTTTTGCCATATATTTTATTCACCACTTCATTAAACATCTTTGTGTTTAAATCTATGATTTGTTGCATACTGGCATATGCCATTTCAATATCTAATTGTGTAAATTCTGGCTGTCTATCTCCAC
>JAQXAP010000089.1 GCA_029252865.1 Polaribacter sp. | reverse complement strand
TTTAGTACTTTATATTGCAACTTAAAAAGAGCAAACTTTACTCATTTGTTGCCAGAAGAATTGGTAAACTATATGATTCATATTACTGATTTAAATAGAGAGCGAAATCAGCAAATAATTGAGCAAGCTAAAGAAATTAACGATTTATTACTAGCAAATAATATTACGCCTATTTTCTTAAAAGGAACGGGGAATTTGTTAGAGGGTTTGTACGAAGATATTGCTGAACGCATGGTCGGTGATATTGATTTTCTCGTTTCTCAGGAAGACTTTGAAAATACTGTAGAGGTTTTAAAAAAAGTAGGATATAGTGCCGAAAATGAAATTTATATGGATTTTCATTGGCATTATCCTAAAATGGTTAAAAAAAATAGAATTGCTGCTGTAGAAGTTCATAAAAAAGTTTTAAAGAAACCTTATACCAAGTATCTTGATTACGAGACGCTAAAAGAAAATTCGTTATCTGTAAATAATTGTAAAGTGGCTTCCTTTGAGAATCAATCATTCGTAACCATTTTACAAAAACAAATTAATGACAATTTATACTTTTCAAAAACTATTTCTCTGAGAAATCTATATGATAGTTTTTTATTATCAGTTAACCTCTCCTCAAAGAAAAGAGATTTAAAAAATAAGACGATAACAAAATATCTCAATAACTATAAAATTTGTGCAGCAAAACTGTTAAACTCCCCAAAAAGTATAGAGTATACAATTAACAACGAATCAACTAAATATTTAGAATCGTATCTCAAAATTATAGCAAACTCTAAAAACGAACTCAGAAAAATTGCCATCATCAACTCTTATATTAAGATTAAAGACAAATTTAAAATTCTACAATATTCTTTTATAGATAAAGAGTATCAATCATATACTTTTAGACGTTTAAAAAACTTTAACTTCTATTTAAAAAATCTTGGAATCAAGAAATCTAAATCAAACTTTTAACTTCGTTAAAGTCTAAACCTCCATAATTACCCGAACTCATTAAAACAACCGCGGTTTTTTCTAGGTTTTGATGAAACAAAAAGTTCTTAAATTCTTGGGGATTTGTGTAAATAATTAAATCATCCCTGTCAAAAGCATTGGCTATCTGTTGCTCTGTAACTTCTTCTAATTTTTTAATTTGAACTGCATGCGGAGAGTAAAAAACAACTGCTTTGTCGGCGGCATCTAGAGCGCCTTTGTATTCTGTTAAAAACGCTGCATTCAAACTAGAATACGTATGAAGTTCTAAACAAGCTAATACTTTTCTGTCTGAATATTGTTCTTTTACAGCTTTAGTCGTTGCTTCTACTTTACTTGGTGAATGTGCAAAATCTTTAAATATTACGGTAGCATTACTTTCTGCAATTTTTTCTAAACGCTTACTTGCCCCGTTAAAACTGGCTATCGCCTCATAAAAGTCATCTTCGTCAACACCCATATGCTGACAAATCCATTTCGCTCCCGCAAGATTTTGAAGATTGTGTTTTCCAAAAACTTCTAAAGGCAAGTTTCCTTCCGCAGTTTCTAAAAAAGTAATTCCGTTATCAATAAAATGTTTTGGAGTTGAATATGGATATTTTTTAATGTGATTTTCTGATGATTCTACCACTTCTTTTACAATTGTATCCTCTTCATTATACACCATCATACCTCCATTTATCATAGAATCTGTAAAAACCTTAAACTGCTCTACATAATTCTCAAATGTTGGAAAAACATTAATATGATCCCAAGCAATTCCGCTTAACAAAGCAATATTAGGTTTGTATAAATGAAATTTAGGGCGCATATCTATTGGCGAACTCAAATATTCATCACCCTCTAAAACAATAAAATCGTTTTCTTCTGTTAAGTGCACCATTGTTTCAAAACCTTCTAACTGTGCACCCACCATGTAATCTATCTCCTTTTCATGATAATTTAATACATGTAAAATCATAGAAGTAATTGTAGTTTTTCCATGAGAACCACCAATTACCACCCTCGTTTTATCTTTAGATTGTTCGAATAAAAATTCAGGGTAAGAATATATCTTTAAACCTAATTCTTGCGCTTTTAACAATTCAGGATTGTCCTTTTTAGCATGCATACCGAGAATAATAACATCTAATTCTGATGCTATTTTTTCTGGAAACCAACCAAATTCTGCTGGCAATAATCCGTATTTTTCTAAACGAGATTTTGACGGGTCATGGATGGTATCATCACTTCCAGAAACCTGGTATCCTTTTTGGTGTAAAGCAATTGCTAAATTATGCATTGCACTTCCTCCAATGGCGATAAAATGAATATTCATAAACTAAAATTATTTAAAAGTAAAAATACAAAAGCTGGCAAGAATATTGATTATATTTAGAACGAAACTCAGTTAAAAAATAGTTTGACTCATGCAAAGCGCTTGTTCACTAATTTTAGTTTGTTAGACAGCACAATTGATATATGTTTCGATAACTTAAAATTTATTAAATATGAAAAAAACTGCAACCCTGTTATTAATGCTTTTTTTATTCTCTGCAATATCTAACGCACAAGATTCCTTTGACAAAATATGGTTAGAAGTAGAAAAATTTGATGCTGAAAACTTACCTAAATCTGCTTTAGCTCGTGTTGACAAAATTTATTTAAAGGCAGAAAAGGAAAATAACGCTTCACAACTTATAAAATCACTAGTATACAAAAGTAAATACTCTTTAATCTTAGAAGAAAATGCACAACTAAAAATAATTAATAATTTTAAAAAGCACATTTCAAAGAGTACATTCCCCACAAAAAATGTTTTGCAAAATATGCTAGCAAATCTATACTGGCAATACTTTACTCAAAATAGATATAAATTTTACAACAGAACAAAAATATTAGATAAAGTTGATGCAACCGATTTTAGAACTTGGGATTTAAACACCTTGTTTAAAGAAATACATCTTTATTTTAATGCTTCATTAGAAAGGTCTGAAGAACTTCAAAAAATAGACATTCATGATTTTGCCGCAATTTTATCCATCCGAAAAGACGCTAGAAAATACAGACCCACGCTATTTGATTTGTTAGCAAAAAATGCACTAGAATTTTACAAATCCTCAGAAACTTCAATTACAAGACCGTCTTATAAATTTGTAATAAACAACCCATCTTTTTTAACTAATTATAAAAAGTTTTTAAAAATAAAACTTGAAACAAAAGACAGCTTATCATTAGAATTTAATGCGTTAAAAATCTATCAAAAATTAATTCAATTTCATTCAAAAGAAAGTAATTTAAATGCCTTCGCTAACAATGATATAGACCGTTTACAATTTGTAAAGCAACATGCTACATTTAAAAATAATAAAGCTATTTTTCTATCCGCTTTAGAGTTCTCAAAAGAAAACTTTAATAAAAATGATATCAGCGGATTATATGCTTTTGAAATTGCAAAAATTTATAAAGAAAAATCTGAAAACAATGCAGCAATTACTATTTGTGATCAAATCATTAAAAAATATCCAAAAAGTTTAGGGGCTAAAAACTGTACTATTCTTAAAAAGCAAATTAAAGCAAAATCACTTTCTATCACTTTAGAAAAAAACATTCCTACGAATACAATTTCAAGAATGTTAATCAATTATAAAAATATTGACCATCTCTATTTTACTGCTTACAAAATAACGAATGATCAATTGTATAAATTCAACAGACTTTATAAATCCGAAGAAAAAGTCGCATTCATAAATTCAATGAACAAAGTAAATAATTGGAACTCTAAACTCAGAAATGAAAATGATTACTTACCACATAGTACAGAGATAATCCTGCCAAAATTTGAAAACGGAAAGTATTTAATTGTTTCCTCTATAAACAAAGTTTTAAAGAATGATGAAGTGTTTGGAACAGCGTTTATGCAAGCCACGAATTTAACTTTAATAGAAAACACTTTTGAGGGAAAATATACCTATCAGGTAGTGAATAGAAATACCGGAAAACCATACAAAAAAGCAGAAATTCATTTAAAAAACAATAGCGAAAATGAAAACACATTTATCAACAAAAGGTTGATTACAGATAAAAAAGGATTTGCTTCTTTTAAAAGTTCAAATTATTATCACAATGTAGCGATTGATGTCAAAACGAAAAATGATTTTGCCACTTTTAGAAATTATTACATATCTGATTACAATCGGTTAAATAACGAAAACAATGAGATTGAAAATAGTATCATAAAGCCTTTTATTTTTACTGATAGAAGTATTTATAGACCTGGACAAACTATTTATTTTAAAGCCATTGTTCTCAAAAAACAAGGCAAAACAGCTACCGTTTTTACGAATGAATATGTAAAAGCGATTTTATATGATGCCAACAACCAAAAAATAAAAGCTATTGAATTAAAGTTGAATGATTTCGGTTCTATTGCAGGCGAGTTTATAATACCAAATAATGGTTTAACTGGTGAGTTTTCAATTAAAATTGACAAAGGCTCTAAACAAATTAGTAAATTCTATGACACTGAAGATTATAATTTTTTATCACAATCTCAAAAATTTGCTGTAGAGGAATACAAAAGACCGAAATTTAAAACTGAATTTAAACCTATTACAGAAAGTTACAAGATAAACGATTCTATCACTATAAATGGTTTTGCAAAAGCTTTTTCAGGCGCAACTATTACAGATGCGAAAGTAGTCTATCGTGTTTATAGAAAAGTACAATATCCGAGTTGGTATTATTGGAGAGGATCAAACCCGACCTCTAGTTCTCAAGAAATTACTTATGGTGAATCCATCACAAATAATAAAGGAGAATTTGAAATCATATTTAAAACAATTCCTGACGAAAGCGCATCTGAAGAAAACCTACCCATTTTTACATACGAAATTACAGCAGATGTAACAGATATAAATGGAGAAACTAGAAGCGCTACAACAACAATAAAAGTAGGTTATCATTCTTTGATTGCTAAAATTTCTATGGATGATAAAATTGATAAAAGCCAACAAGAAAACAATTTAAAAATTAATACAAAAAATTTAAATGGTGAATTTATTGCTGCGCAAGGAAGCCTTAAAATCTACAAACTACGAGCACCAAAAAACCCCTTAAGAAAAAGACCTTGGGCTGCTCCTGATTACCAAGACATGTCAGAAAAAACGTTTAGAACATTATTTCCGAATGATCCTTTTACAAATGATGAAAGTGACGAGAATAAGTGGAAAAAAGGAGCACTCGTTTTCAGTCAAAATTTTGATACCAACACATCAAAAGAAATACAACTAAACACCATTAAAAACTGGCAAACAGGTAAATACATTGTCGTATTGGAAAGTAAAGATAAATTTGAACGAAAAGTAAAGGATGAAAAAAGATTCTCTGTATTTTCTTCAAAGGAAACAGAAATTGCAGACAACAATTTAATTGTAGTTCATACTGATAAAACTTTTTATGAAGTTGGTGATTGCGCTGAAATTACTATCGGGTCCGCATCAAAAAACATTACAGTTGTTGTACAAATTGAAAAGGATCACAAAATTATAGAAACTTCTTTAGTAAAGTTAAACAACTCAACTAAAACGATAAAAACACCTATTGAAAATGAGGATATTGGTGGTTTTGCCATTAAATATCACTTTGTAAATTATAATTATTTTGAAAGTGGAAACTTAATAATTAATGTGCCACAAAAACAAGAAGCCATTAATATTGAAACAAATATTTTTAGAGATAAATTACAACCAGGCCAGGATGAAACTTGGAGTTTTACCATTAAAAACGATAAAAATAATTCAGTAACTGCAGAAATTTTGGCTTCAATGTATGATGCCTCTCTAGATGAATTTAAGCCTCATAACTGGCAGTTCACTCCTACGGCATCAAAACAGACTTATTATTCCTACAATGTAAGTAATTCGTACCGTAGTTTTGGAACTTCTAAATTTAATATTAGAAATCTTAAACGAGAATATTATGGTTTTTCTGCTATTGCTCATACTAATTATAATTGGTTTGGGTTTCGTTTTGGTAGGAATAGAAACATTATGATTAGAGGTAAGGGAAGAACCTCTGAAAGATTATCAGGAAAAACTGCCGGCATTCCATTAGTAGAAGATGAAAAAGAGGTTGAAGAAATTGTAATTGAATCTTCAGAAACTGATGAAACAGAAACTATAGAAGAGAACGAAGAAGAACTGGACGAGCAAATATCAAACGTTAAAACACGTAAAAACTTTAAAGAAACAGCCTTCTTTTTCCCACAACTAAGAACAGATAAAAACGGAAAAGTTAGTTTTTCGTTTACAATGCCAGAAGCATTAACAAGATGGAAGTTGCAATTATTAGCGCATACTTCAGAATTAAAATCAGCAACAAAAACTTTACAAACTGTTACTCAGAAAGAATTGATGGTAGTGCCAAATGCACCTCGTTTTTTGCGTGAAGGAGATAAAATTACCTT
>JAQXAP010000074.1 GCA_029252865.1 Polaribacter sp. | reverse complement strand
AAGAATAAAAGTTTTTTCTTTCCATATATTTTATATAAACTCTCTTTTCCTCCCCAAACAATTGTTAATTTTCTCACAAGGGCGTCATGATTTGTTATAGTTTTGTATTCTTCAACTTGTGTAAATTTATGTGCTATTTTTAAAATTTTATCACGTTGCTTTTCAATATCAATTCCAACAATTTTATCATCAGAAATTACAATACCAGAAAACGTAAAAGAATGGGTGATAGATATATGTTTTCCGTCTTTTAAATGCGGTTTTCCATATTCATCATAAACTAAATCTGCATCAGAATAACCAACCTCTTTTAATAAATGTCGTACACTTAAAAAGCCTCTTTGGTGTAGTTGAGATTTCATGCTATTTAAACGAATTTGACTTTTATTAGAAAGTAAAACGTTTGTATTTAATTCATTACAAGATTCTTCAATCTTCCAAATCAATACTTTAGTCGTTTTATTAACAGTTATAGTCTTGTAAAGAGGCATAAATTTTAAAAGTTATTCCGTAACTTTGCAGCTCGAAATTTTTGAGAATAAACAAATATAATACTATGAGCACAAAAACAGCTTACGTACCAAATAAAGTTAAGGATATTTCTTTGGCAGCTTGGGGAAGAAAAGAAATTGAATTAGCAGAAGCAGAAATGCCAGGATTAATGAGTTTAAGAGAAGAATATAAAGATTCTCAACCATTAAAAGGCGCAAGAATTGCAGGATGTTTACATATGACAATTCAAACTGCAGTTTTAATTGAAACTTTACAAGCGTTAGGTGCAGAAGTAACTTGGAGTTCTTGTAATATTTTTTCTACACAAGATCAGGCTGCTGCTGCAATTGCTGCTGCAGGAACTGCTGTTTATGCATGGAAGGATATGACAGAAGAAGAGTTTGACTGGTGTATAGAGCAAACCTTATTTTTTGGAGAAGATAGAAAACCATTAAACTTAATTTTAGATGATGGTGGTGATTTAACAAACATGGTTTTAGATCATTATCCAGAATTAGCTGCAGGAATCAATGGTTTGTCAGAAGAAACCACAACAGGAGTTCACCGTTTATATGATAGAGTAAAAGCAGGAACTTTACCAATGCCAGCAATTAATGTAAACGATTCTGTTACCAAATCTAAGTTTGATAACAAATACGGTTGTAAAGAATCTGCAGTTGATGCAATTCGTAGAGCAACAGATATTATGTTAGCTGGTAAACGTGTTACTGTTTGTGGTTATGGTGATGTTGGTAAAGGAACAGCAGCTTCTTTTAAAGGTGCAGGTTCTATTGTAACGGTTACAGAAATCGATCCTATCTGTGCATTACAAGCTGCAATGGATGGTTTTGAGGTAAAGCGTTTAGAAACTGTTATTGGTAATTCAGATATAATTATAACAACCACAGGAAATAAAGATATTATTCAAGGTCGTCATTTCGAAGCAATGAAAGACAAAGTAATCGTTTGTAATATTGGGCATTTTGATAATGAAATTGACGTAGCTTGGTTAAACAAAAATCACGGTCATACAAAAGACACTATCAAGCCTCAGGTTGATAAATATAACATTGCCGGTAAAGACATTATTCTTTTAGCAGAAGGACGTTTAGTAAACTTAGGTTGTGCAACAGGACACCCAAGTTTTGTTATGAGTAATTCATTTACAAACCAAACGCTTGCTCAAATTGAACTTTGGAACAATAGCGATGCTTATGGGAACGAGGTATACATGTTGCCAAAACATTTAGATGAAAAAGTTGCTAAATTACACTTAGCCAAAATTGGTGTTGAGTTAACAGAGCTTCGTGATGAACAAGCTTCTTACATTGGCGTGGAAGTAAAAGGCCCATACAAACCAGAGCATTACCGTTATTAAACATATATTTTTAATAATAAAGTAAAAATCCCAAGCATAAAATGCTTGGGATTTTTTATAGTTTCTTATTTAGTAAGGATTACTTGAGTGAAAGTTAATTTACTTTTTTACTACCTTAAATTTCTTTTCAGATCCACTTTTATTTTTCAATTGCAAAATGTAAACACCACTTGGCAAACTACTAATATCTATGAATTCTTCTACTTCAGAGCTTTTATAAACTCGCTTTCCATCTAAATTTATGATTATCGCACTTACTCCCTTTTCTTTATAATTACCTATGCGAAGCTTATCTTCGGTTGGGTTTGGATATACTGCTAAATCAGAAAAAGCATCACTAAAATCGTTTCTTGACAAAGTAATATTTAAAGGAGAAACAAATACCTGTTCCATTCTGTCATAAGATGTAGTGCCATATTCTAGGCCATCAAAACTATCCTTAACAGATTGCAGCCAAACTTTATATGCTTCTATCATATCATTTAGTCTGCTTGAGAAATTTTGTTTTTCTGCTAAATCATTATTCTCATAGGGATCGTTCTTTATATTATATAGTTCAAACGTCTCATCTCTTGCATATAATTTATAATCTGCCAATTGGTAACTAAGTTGATTTCGTAATTTTTGTTGAACTTTGTGTTGAAATGCAAAACCAATTGCATTACTTCTTTTAAAACTAGAGTCATTGATTAAGGGTAAGAAACTTTCACCATCAAAAGATCTATCATTTGGTAAGTCAATATCTAAAATATCTAGAATTGTCGGAAAATAATCTGAGGTAACAAATGGCTCATCAGTAATTATTTGTTGTTTTATTTTCTTTGGCCATACCATTACACTTGGCACACGGATTCCCCCTTCATATAAAGATCTTTTTCTTTCTCTATAACCTTTTGTTGTTCCGGGTACATTATCTTCTGGCCCATTGTCACTGCAAAATGTAATTATAGTATTATCAGCAAGTCCTTCTGCTTGTAAATAATCTCTTAAGCGTCCTATTTGCTCATCCATAGCTGTAATACAACCATAATAGTGTTTCTTTTTGTCACTCTGTCCATTGTACATAGCTAAATGTGTAGGACCTGCTATAACTGGTAAATGAGGTGCATGAAACCAGACCACGGCTAAAAAGGGCTTATCGTTACTCTTAGCATCATCAATAAAAGGCAGTACTCTATCCATAACCACTTTACTGGCATCTCCACTTAAATTATCGGTTACCTTATTATTATTTTCGTCCCAAAATGCCGTACCATAAGGTGTTCCGTCAGGTTTTAGCATAGGGTTAAATGTTGGTACTTTTGATTCTGTTGCAAAAACCTTATCATATCCGTGTAATAC
>JAQXAP010000065.1 GCA_029252865.1 Polaribacter sp. | reverse complement strand
GGTTCTTCTAAATTAGCAGTTGTTAAATTAGTTAAAGAATTAACTGGTTTAGGATTAAAAGAAGCTAAGGGTATCGTAGATAGTGCTCCAGCAGCAGTAAAAGAAGGTGTAACTAAAGATGAGGCAGAAGGTCTTAAGAAATCTTAAGAAGAAGCTGGAGCTGAGGTAGAGCTTAAGTAAGATATTACTCCTGTATTTCGAGAAAATTGAAATATGGGAAAACAAATTTAGGTTTAGGTACTAAAAACGTTAGTTTTTAGACCTAAACCATTTTGTGTATATATTCGTTTTTATATTTATTCAGATTTTAATCAAAAAAATATTCTCTTTTGGCAACGAAAAACACTACAGAAAGAATCAACTTCGCTACTTCTCAAATGATTAAGGAGTATCCAGACTTTTTGGATATTCAGGTAAAATCTTTCCAAGATTTTTTCCAACTTCAAACAAAGGCAGAAGAAAGAGGTGAAGAAGGTTTGTATAAAACCTTCATGGATAACTTTCCAATTACAGATACAAGAAACCAATTTGTTTTAGAATTCTTAGACTACTTTGTAGACCCTCCAAGATATTCTATACAAGAATGTATCGAGAGAGGTCTTACGCACAGTGTGCCCTTAAAAGCACGTTTAAAACTGTACTGTACAGATCCAGAACATGAAGATTTCGAAACTATTGTGCAAGATGTTTATCTTGGTACAATTCCTTATATGACTAACTCTGGTACTTTTGTGATTAACGGTGCAGAGCGTGTTGTAGTTTCACAGTTACACAGATCACCAGGTGTATTCTTTGGACAATCTTTCCATGCAAATGGTACAAAATTATATTCAGCAAGGGTAATCCCTTTTAAAGGTTCTTGGATAGAATTCGCTACCGATATCAATCAAGTAATGTATGCTTATATTGATAGAAAGAAAAAATTACCTGTAACAACATTGTTCAGAGCTATTGGTTTTGAAAGAGATAAAGATATTTTAGAAATTTTTGACCTTGCAGAAGAGGTAAAGGTTTCTAAAGCAGGATTAAAAAAAGTATTAGGTCGTAAATTAGCCGCAAGAGTTTTAAAAACTTGGCATGAAGATTTCGTAGATGAAGATACAGGTGAGGTTGTATCTATTGAAAGAAATGAAATTATTTTAGATCGTGATACTATCTTAGATAAAGAACATATTGATGAAATTATAGAAGCTGGTGCTAAAACCGTTTTACTTCATAAAGAAGATAACGATATGGCGGACTATGCTATTATACACAATACATTACAAAAAGATCCTACCAATTCAGAAAAAGAAGCAGTAGAGCATATTTATAGACAACTTCGTAATGCAGAACCGCCAGATGAGGAGACTGCAAGGGGTATTATAGATAAGTTATTCTTTTCTGAACAAAGATATAATTTAGGTGAAGTTGGTCGTTTTAGAATGAATACCAAACTTCAGTTGGATGAACCAATTGATCAAAAGGTATTAACTAAATTAGATATAATTACAATTATCAAGTATTTAATTGAGTTAATCAATTCTAAAGCAGAGGTTGATGATATCGATCACTTATCAAATAGACGTGTAAGAACTGTTGGTGAGCAATTAGCAAGCCAGTTTGGTGTTGGTTTGGCTCGTATGGCACGAACAATTCGTGAACGTATGAATGTGCGTGACAACGAGGTGTTTACCCCAATCGATTTGATTAATGCGAAAACATTATCATCTGTAATAAACTCGTTCTTTGGTACTAACCAGTTATCTCAATTTATGGATCAAACAAATCCATTAGCAGAAATTACTCACAAGCGTAGATTATCTGCACTTGGACCTGGTGGTTTATCAAGAGAAAGAGCTGGTTTCGAGGTTCGTGATGTTCACTATACTCATTATGGTCGTTTATGTCCAATTGAAACACCTGAGGGACCAAATATTGGTTTAATTTCATCTTTAGCTGTTTTTGCAAAAGTGAATAATTTAGGTTTTATCGAAACTCCATATAGAAAGGTTTCGGACGGTGTTGTATCTAAAGAGGAGCCTATTTATTTAAGTGCTGAAGAAGAGGAAGGTATGAAAACTGCCCAGTCTAATTTACAGTTAAAGGAAGATGGTGCTATTGTTTTAGATAGAGTTATTGCACGTGAAGAGGGAGATTTCCCAGTAGTATCTCCAAATGATATTAATTTGATGGACGTCGCTCCAAATCAGATTGCATCTATTTCTGCGTCATTAATTCCTTTCTTAGAGCATGATGATGCCAACCGTGCATTAATGGGATCGAACATGATGCGTCAAGCAGTTCCTTTGTTAAGACCAGAGTCTCCAATTGTGGGTACAGGTTTAGAACGCAGAGTAGCTAAAGATTCACGTATTTTAATCAATGCAGAAGGTGCAGGTATAGTTACTTATGTAGATGCAAATAAAATTATAATTAAATACGATAGAACAGAAGACGAGAAACTAGTTAGTTTTGATTCGGATGAAGTATCTTACAATTTAATTAAGTTTAGAAAAACAAATCAAGGAACAAACATTAACTTAAAACCAATTATTGAAATAGGTGATAGAGTAAGTGAGGGTCAAGTTCTTTGTGAAGGTTATGCAACACAAAAAGGTGAGCTAGCTCTAGGTAGAAATATGAAAGTAGCCTTTATGCCTTGGAAAGGGTATAACTTTGAGGATGCAATTGTAATTTCTGAAAAAGTAGTTCGTGAGGATATATTTACATCTATTCATATTGATGAATATTCTTTAGATGTAAGAGATACAAAATTAGGTGTCGAAGAATTGACGAATGACATTCCAAACGTTTCTGAGGAAGCAACTAAAGATTTAGATGAGAATGGAATGATTAGAATCGGAGCCGAGGTAAATCCTGGTGATATACTAATTGGAAAAATTACTCCTAAAGGAGAATCTGATCCAACTCCGGAAGAAAAATTATTGCGCGCAATTTTTGGTGATAAAGCGGGAGATGTAAAAGATGCATCATTGAAAGCCTCTGCATCATTAAGAGGTGTAGTAATTGATAAAAAGTTATTTAAAAGAGCTCTAAAAGATAAAAATAAGAGATTGAGAGATAAGGAAGCAGTTGCTACTTTAGAATCTTCTTTTGTTTCTAAGTTTGAAAGCTTAAAAGATACTTTAATTGACAAGTTATTTACACTTATCAGTGGAAAGACATCACAAGGTGTTTATAATGATTTGGGTGAAGAGGTTTTACCAAAAGGTAAAAAATATACACTTAAAATGTTAAATTCTGTAGATGACTATGTACATTTAACAGGAGCTTGGACAACAGATAAAGAATTAAATAGTTCTGTGGGTGAATTAGTTCACAACTACAAAATTAAAGTAAATGATTTACAAGGTTCTTTACGACGTCAAAAATTTACAATTTCAGTAGGTGATGAATTACCAGCTGGTATTTTAAAACTTGCTAAAATTTATATAGCAAAGAAACGTAAATTAAAAGTAGGTGATAAAATGGCGGGACGTCATGGTAATAAAGGTATTGTTGCTCGTATTGTAAGAGCAGAAGATATGCCTTTCTTAGAAGACGGAACTCCGGTAGACATCGTTTTAAATCCTTTGGGTGTACCTTCTCGTATGAATATTGGTCAGATTTATGAGACTGTTCTTGGATGGGCAGGTCAAAAATTAGGAACTAAATATGCAACACCAATTTTTGATGGAGCATCTTTAGATCAGATTAATAGTATTACAGATGATGCAGGTGTTCCTAGATTCGGTCATACTTATTTATATGATGGAGGAACAGGAAAACGTTTCGATCAACCGGCAACAGTTGGAATCATTTATATGATTAAGTTAGGACACATGATTGAAGATAAAATGCATGCGCGTTCTATTGGTCCTTATTCTTTAATTACTCAGCAACCGTTGGGTGGTAAAGCACAATTTGGTGGTCAACGTTTTGGAGAGATGGAAGTTTGGGCACTAGAGGCATATGGTGCATCAAGTATCCTAAGAGAAATCTTAACTGTAAAATCAGATGATGTTATGGGTAGAGCTAAAACATATGAAAGTATTGTTAAAGGTGAAGCTATGCCAGAACCAGGTTTACCAGAATCATTTAACGTGTTAATGCATGAACTTAAAGGTTTAGGTTTAGACGTTAGATTAGAAGAATAACAAAATTGATGCAAGAAGTAGATTTTATTCTACTTCTTGTAGTCATTTATTTATAAGTCTCTTTGAGACCATTTTTACAATTTTAATTCGAATCCATAAACATGGCAAGAAAACAAGAAAAGTACACTGTAAAAAAGTTTAATAAAATCTCAATTGGTTTATCATCACCAGAAGCTATTTTAGAAATCTCTAAAGGTGAAGTTTTAAAACCAGAAACAATAAATTACCGTACACACAAACCAGAAAGAGATGGTTTATTTTGTGAGCGTATTTTCGGTCCTGTTAAGGATTACGAATGTGCTTGTGGAAAGTACAAAAGAATTCGCTATAAAGGTATCGTTTGTGATAGATGTGGTGTAGAAGTTACAGAAAAGAAAGTACGTAGAGACAGAGTTGGTCACATTAATTTAGTGGTTCCAGTAGCACATATCTGGTATTTTAGATCATTACCTAACAAAATGGGATATCTTTTAGGTTTACCATCTAAGAAGTTAGATATGATTATTTACTACGAACGTTATGTAGTAATTCAGCCAGGTATTGCAAAGAATGTAGAGGGAGAACCGTTGCAAAAAATGGATTTCTTAACTGAGGAAGAATATTTAGATATTGCTGACGAGTTACCACAAGATAACCAATACTTAGACGATAGTGACCCAAACAAGTTCATCGCTAAAATGGGAGCTGAGTGTCTAATTGATTTATTAGCACGTATCGATTTAGAAAAATTATCTTTTGAGTTAAGACATAAAGCAAATACAGAAACGTCTAAACAACGTAAAACTGAGGCTTTAAAGCGTTTAAATGTTGTTGAAGCATTTAGAGATTCTCAAAAGAACAGAGAAAATCATCCTGAATGGATGATAATGAAAGCAGTTCCGGTGATTCCACCAGAATTGAGACCGTTAGTTCCATTAGATGGGGGGCGTTTTGCTACTTCAGATTTAAATGATTTATACAGAAGAGTTATTATCAGAAACAATCGTTTAAAAAGATTGGTTGAGATAAAAGCTCCTGAGGTTATTTTACGTAATGAAAAACGTATGTTACAAGAATCAGTAGATTCATTATTTGATAACACACGTAAATCATCAGCGGTAAAAACCGAATCTAACAGACCTTTAAAATCTTTATCGGATTCATTAAAAGGTAAACAAGGGCGTTTCCGTCAGAATTTATTAGGAAAACGTGTAGATTATTCGGCACGTTCCGTAATTGTTGTAGGACCAGAATTAAAACTTTCAGAATGTGGTATCCCAAAAGATATGGCAGCTGAACTTTACAAGCCATTTGTGATTAGAAAGCTAATCGAAAGAGGAATCGTAAAAACAGTTAAATCTGCAAAGAAAATTATAGATAGAAAAGAACCAGTTGTTTGGGACATTTTAGAAAATGTAATTAAAGGACATCCAGTTTTATTAAACAGGGCTCCTACTTTACACAGACTTGGTATACAAGCATTTCAACCAAAATTAATTGAGGGTAAAGCAATTCAGTTACATCCACTTGCATGTTCTGCCTTTAATGCGGATTTTGATGGGGATCAGATGGCTGTTCACTTGCCACTTGGGCCAGAAGCTATTTTAGAAGCACAAATTTTAATGTTAGCTTCTCATAATATCTTAAACCCTGCAAATGGTGCTCCAGTTACCGTACCTTCTCAAGATATGGTACTTGGTTTATACTACATGACAAAAGAAAGAATTTCTACTCCAGAAGTACCTATCAAAGGGGAGGGATTAACTTTCTATTCTCCAGAGGAAGTAACTATTGCTTTTAACGAAGAGAAAGTCGATTTAAATGCCGGAATTAAAGTAAGAACTTACGACGTTGATGAAAACGGAGAGCAAGTCAGAAAAATTATAAAAACTACTGTTGGTAGAGTTTTATTTAATGAAGTTGTTCCTGCAAAAGCTGGTTATATTAACGAGGTATTAACTAAGAAAAATTTACGTGGAATTATTGGTGGTATTTTAAAAGCTACAGATATTCCTACAACAGGAGATTTCTTAGATCAGATAAAAAATATGGGATATAAATTTGCCTTCCAAGGTGGTTTATCATTCTCATTAGGGGATATTATTATTCCTAAAGAAAAACAGTCTATGATTGCTGCTGCCAATGTAGAGGTAGATGCAATTGTAGGAAATTATAACATGGGTATGCTAACGCAAAAAGAGCGTTACAATCAGGTAATTGATATTTGGGGTAGAACCAATAACGATTTAACTGAGTTATCTATGAAGCGTTTACGTGAGGATCAACAAGGATTTAACTCAGTATACATGATGCTAGATTCTGGTGCAAGGGGTTCTAAAGAACAAATTCGTCAGTTAACAGGTATGCGTGGATTAATGGCGAAACCTAAAAAGTCTACAGCAGGTGGTGGAGAAATTATTGAGAATCCGATTCTTTCTAACTTTAAGGAAGGATTGTCAATTCTAGAATACTTTATTTCTACGCACGGTGCTCGTAAAGGACTTGCAGATACCGCGTTAAAAACGGCAGATGCTGGTTACTTAACGCGTAGATTAGTAGATGTTTCTCAAGATGTTATAATTACCGAAGAAGACTGTGGTACTTTAAGAGGTTTAGACGTTACTCCTTTAAAGAAAAATGATGAGATTGTAGAATCTTTATCAGATAGAATTGAAGGACGTGTTTCTTTACAAGATATTTACCATCCAATAACTGATGAGCTTATACTTGAGGCTAACCAGCCAATTACTGCACAATTAGCTGAGGCTGTTGAGAAAGCAGGAATTGATAAAGTACAAGTAAGATCTGCGTTAACATGTGAATCTACGAAAGGTATCTGTGCTAAATGTTACGGACAAAGTTTATCAACTTTAAATAAAGTACAAATTGGTGAATCTGTAGGTGTAATTGCTGCACAATCTATTGGAGAACCTGGTACACAGTTAACATTACGTACATTCCACGTTGGTGGGGTAGCGGGTAATATATCTCAAGATAATAAATTAATTGCTAAGTTTGAGGGTAAAGTAGTTATTGACGATCTACGAACAGTTGTTGGAAAAGACAGTGAAGGTCAAGACGTTGATATCGTTATATCTAGAACTGCAGAAATTAAAATTATAGATAAGAAATCTGGAATTACTCAGAGTACAAATATTCTACCTTACGGTTCTATCATTTTTGATAAAGACCGTAAATCTATTAAAAAGGGAGAAGCTATTGTTCAATGGGATCCATTTAATGGTGTAATTGTCTCTGAATTTGGAGGTAGAGTTAAGTTTGAAAACCTACAGCAAGGTATTAATTACTCTGTAGAAATTGATGAGCAAACAGGTTCTAGAGAACAAGTAATGATAGATTCTAAAAATAAGAAAATCATTGCCTCTTTAATAATTGAAGATGAAGAGGGTAACGCTTTACGTTCATATAGTTTACCAGTAGGTGCACACTTAATGGTATCTGATGGAGATAAGGTAGACTCTGGTCATACTTTGGTAAAAATACCAAGAAAATCTGGTAAAGCAGGAGATATTACTGGAGGTTTACCACGTGTAACAGAATTATTTGAAGCACGTAATCCTTCTAATCCTTCTGTTGTCTCAGAGATTGATGGTGTTGTCTCTTTCGGTAAAATCAAACGTGGTAATAGAGAGATAATTGTTGAATCTAAAACTGGAGATATTAGAAAGTATTTAGTAAAACTTTCTAATCAGATTTTAGTTCAAGAAAATGACTTTATTAAAGCTGGTATGCCTTTATCAGATGGAGCAACAACTCCTTCAGATATTTTAAGAATTAAAGGACCATCTGCAGTACAAATGTACTTGGTGAATGAAATACAAGAAGTATATCGTTTACAAGGTGTAAAAATTAATGACAAGCATTTCGAAGTGGTTGTTCGTCAAATGATGCGTAAAGTTAAGATTATTGATTCTGGTGATACTTTATTATTAGAGAATCAATTAGTTCATAAAATTGACTTTATCAAAGACAACGATGCAATATACGGAATGAAAGTTGTTGAAAACGCTGGAGATTCTGAAAACTTAGTAGCTGGTCAAATTATTTCTGCACGTAAGTTAAGAGATGAAAATTCTTTATTAAAAAGAAATGATCAAAACTTAGTGGAAGCAAGAGACGCTAAACCGGCAACGGCAGAGCAGGTTTTACAAGGTATTACAAGAGCATCACTACAAACAAAATCATTTATTTCTGCAGCTTCTTTCCAAGAAACTACAAAAGTATTAAATGAGGCTGCTGTTAGTGGAAAAATTGATACGTTAGAAGGCTTAAAAGAAAATGTAATTGTTGGTAAGAGAATACC